>NZ_JADNDC010000020.1:0-84531 GCF_015551645.1 Ruminococcus sp. D54t1_190329_F1 | reverse complement strand
AGCGTTGCGCCGGCGAGTGAGTAATACACATTGTCCAAATGCGTCCCTCCTAAAGAACTTTTCAACCCACTAAATAGTAATAGAATTTTACATAAAAAGCAAGCCAGGACAGATGTTTCCACCTGTCCTGGCTTAAGTTCATTTAATTATCTGTCTTCCTCAGAAGAACCATTCTCAGCATTCTTAGCCGCCTCCTGGGCTGCAAGACGCTCCTGAACTCTCTTACGATTTTTCTTCTTCGGCTGGGTCTGTCCATTTGCAGCTGGAGCACTTGGTGCCTTTGCACTTGAAACAGACTGTTTAACCGGAGCAGCACCAGCTGTAGCTTTTACAGTCTGAGCCTGTCCGCCGCCAATTTTCTTTTTCATTACCAGCCAGAGAGCTCCGGTAATGCATACAGAAGAATAAGCACCGCAGATAATACCAACCATCAGCGGAGCTGCGAACTCACGGATGGAAGATACACCCATGATATAAAGAACAGCTACCATGATAAAGGTAGTAAGGGAAGTATAAATACTTCTGGTAAGTGTCTGTGTAATACTCTTATTCACCACTTCCTCGAGCTCATCTACGCGCTTGCTTCCGTGAAGATTCTCACGGATACGGTCGAAGATAACGATCGTGGCGTTGATAGAATAACCAACAATAGTCAACATACAAGCGATAAAAGTATTTCCTACGGAAATTCTGGAAATCGCATAGAATGTAAGGACAACAAGCACATCATGAAGAAGTGCAAGTACCGCACTTCCTGCAAAACGGATATCCTTGAAACGGAACCAGATGTAAAGAAGCATGAAAATAGTGGCAACAAAAACGGCTACTACAGCATCTCTTCTCATTTCGTTGCTGACAGTGGAGGAAATACTCTCTGCCTGGATCAGGGATTCATCTACACCAAACTTGTCAACAAGTGCCTTATTCAGTGCCTCACGTTCGTCAAGATTCAGGGAACGTGTCTTGATGATAACCTGATTTGTTCCAACAACCTTAGTAGGCTGTACATTCTTATCTCCTGTAACCTCTTCCACTACAGGTGTAACCTCAGAATCAATGGTCTTAATGTCCATATCTTCGTTAAAGGTGACATTGGTAGAAGTACCACCTGAAAACTCAAGGCTGTAGTTCAGGGCTTTTCCGCCTGTAGCCTTGTGGATCAGCATAGTGGCTGGTCCGGCAAGGATCAGGATAATGGAAAGGGTGAAGCATAATCTTCTCTTTCCAACAAAGTTAATGACTTTCTTCTCTTCAGTCTTTCCATAGAATTTCTCATCGCGAACGCCAACTGCATATAATGCATTGATCACAAGTCTGGAAAATACCAGAGCTGTAAACATGGAAATCACAATACCAAGTGCCAGTGTATATGCAAATCCTTTAACAGAACCAGTACCCAGCCACATCAGAACGAATGCTGCGATCAGGGTTGTGATGTTTCCATCAAAGATTGCGGAAAAAGCCTTGGAGAAACCAGCTTTGATCGCGGATCTTACGGTAGAGCCTGTACCGATCTCCTCACGGATACGTGCATAAATAATAACGTTCGCATCTACTGCCATACCAATGCCAAGGATGATACCTGCAATACCCGGAAGCGTAAGGGTAATGTCAAATGCATTTAAGGTAAGCAGAATGGTCGCTGTGTAGAAAATCAGGGAAAGGCCTGCAACTGCACCAGGTACACGGTAAGCGATGATCATAAACAGAATTACGATGATCAGACCGATCAGACCTGCAATAAGGCTGGTGGAGATTGCTTCTTCACCGAGCTGTGCAGCTACAACGCTGGAACGAAGCTCTGTCAGTTCAAGGCTCAGGGATCCGATACGGATATAGGAAGCAAGCTCCTGTGCTCTCTCAACACTTTCCATACCACTGATCTGTGCCTTACCGCCTGTGATGGCTTCATTTACTCTTGGAGCGCTTAATACGCCGTTGTCATAGATAATCGCGATCTGTTTTCCAACATTGTTCTGAGTTGCCTCTGCGAATTTTGTTTTGCCCTCGTCTGTAAGAGTCAGGTCTACCACGTACTCTCTGCTGCTGGAATTCTGCTGCTGGATTGCACCGCCTGTAGCATCTGCCACATCTGTACCTTCCAAAACCACAGAGCCGGCTGCACGGATCTCATCAAGACTTCTTGCCAGAGAGTATCCGGTCTCGCTGCTGGAATCTGCCTGGAAGTTTGCGTTTCCATCATCATCCTGCTGTGTGATAAAGCACAGGGAACCTGGCTGGCCAAGTTCTTCCAGAATAGCATTTGCATCTGTTACACCAGGAATCTCTACATTGATACGGTCAGAGCCTTCCTGATATACCTGAGCCTCTGTGCTGTACTGCTCAACACGTTTCTGCAGCTTGTACACAGTATCGCTCATGTCTTCACTGCTTGGGTTGCTGTCCTTTGCCTGATATGTAATGCTGACACCACCAGCCAGATCAAGTCCGGTCTTGATATTCTTCATGGCACCGGTTCCTGTAGGGCCAATACCTACAGCAGCCGTATAGCAGAAGAATACGGTAACGATGGCAGTCAGGATCAGGACTAAGATACCTCTTGATTTTTTCATTGTTCTGTCCCTTCTTTTTTGTTTTTCGCAAAAGCAGGGGCTGACAGAAATCTTCGCAGCTGGCGAAGTGCTATCAGTCTTCTGCCAGTGCGGCTTTTATCATGATGGCGCACTCCACACGCTTCCTCTGGAGCTCGCATCCGATTTCATAATTGCTTCTGATATCCTTATGGGCATGATATCCGTTTGCTGCGCATCCGCCACTGCAGTAGAATCTTGCAAAGCAATCCTTGCAGGCTGGCTTAGTGTAAACATTGCAACATCCGAATTCCTTCTGGATGTCAGGTCTCGTAATCCCTTCATCCACATTTCCCATCAGATATTCTTCTTCTCCAACAAACTGGTGGCATGGGTAAAAATCCCCCCATGGAGTTACGGCAAGATATTCTGTGCCGCTTCCGCATCCGGAGAGTCTCTTGTATACGCAGGGACCACCGGTAAGGTCGATCATGAAATGGAAGAAATTAAAGCCTTTTCCTTCTTTCTCGCGTTTTATCATCTCTTTCGCAAGAAGATCGTATTCTTCCATAATCTTCGGCAGGTCTTCCTCCCGAAGTGCGTACTCCTCAGATGGATCTGCCACTACAGGCTCCACGGAAATCTGCTTGAATCCAAGGTCTGCAAGATGAAGAACATCCTGAGAGAAATCAAGATTATGATGAGTGAAGGTTCCTCTTACATAATACTTGTCCTGGTTACGGGACTCTGCAAATTTCTGGAATTTCGGAAGGATCAGATCATAGCTTCCTGCCCCTTTGCGGAATGGGCGCATAAAATCGTGAACTTCCTTGCGGCCATCAATACTGAGGACCACATTTCCCATCTCTTTGTTGCAAAATTCCATTACCTCATCGTTCAGCAGAACACCGTTGGTAGTAAGGGTAAAGCGGAATTTTTTATTGTGAATTTTCTCCTGCTCACGGCCATATGCTACCAGGTCCTTAACAACCTGCCAGTTCATAAGCGGCTCGCCGCCAAAGAAATCCACCTCCAGATTGTGTCTGGAGCCTGAATTAGCGATCAGGAAATCCAGTGCCTTCTTCCCTACCTCAAAAGACATGAGAGCTCGTCTTCCGTGGTACTCTCCTTCTTCTGCAAAGCAGTAGCGACAGGCAAGGTTACAATCGTGGGCGATGTGCAGACAGAGAGCTTTCACCACTGTCTGACGGTTCTTGGTAAATGTATCAATAGCATTCTCATATACATCTCTGGTGAAAAGCATGCCATCGTCTTTCAACTTCTCACACTCTGCCACTGATGTCTTAATATCTTCTTCTGAAAACTGATCTCCCAGTTTTCCTACAATGGCAGCTGTGTCCAGACCTTCTTCCATATAAGGAAGTACTTCGTAGGTCACTTCATCCACAACATGGATACATCCGCTGTTGATGTCCAGCACGATGTTGTAGCCATTGTTCTGATAACGGTGAATCAGACTCATGTTAGTATATCCTTTCATTCTTTCCTATTGCATGAATAAGCAGCGGCTTTTACACCGCTGCTTACATACGTTTCCAGTTGCCCGACTTATTTGTTCTCGCAGCTCTGGTTTCCTACTGTACAGGATGTCTTGCATGCGGACTGACATGATGTCTGGCACTCGCCGCAGCCGCCTTTCTTTACAGTGTTCTGCAGGTTCTTTGTATTTAATGTTTTGATATGCTGCATAGTATTAGCCTCCTTATGTATATAATCTTTGCCTAGTATATCATATTTTTTTTTATTTTTAAAGCATTTTTTATTGGACAGAGTGGGAATCTTTGCAAAAAATGCGGGAATGATTTCTCAAACATGCTCTAAGACAACATCCCGCCAAGAGCACCACCACCCAGACACATGAAAAAAGTAGTAACTGCATGTACCAGACTCATATCCCATTTTCCCTGCACTACAAAAGATACCGTAATCAAAAGCAAATAGTAAAAAGCCCCTACCAGAATTCCCCATAAATACTTATCTGTGCGCAGGATTTTTCCTGACATAAAGCCTCCTGAAAAACAGGACAAAATATACACAGCTACGATTCCTGCTGACACAGGCTTTTCTCCCAGGTCAAACTGGAATAAAAGGAATGCCAGAAGCAAAAGAAACGCTCCGGTAACTGCATAGGAAAAAAGTAAAGATTTTAAAATGACTCTTACCTTCATAAAAACAGCCCTCCCATATGTAATATATGGAAGGGCTGGCTTCGTTATTCATGGATTATGAATGTCCGTTTTAATTATCCTGTCTGCTTTATCTTTTCTTTTTGCGGACAACAATTACAATAATGATCACAGCGGCAGCAGCAATCACAAGAATCACAAAAGGAAGGATCATGGTGTTGTCACCAGTCTTTACCGCATTTGAATTCTGACTCTGACCGTTATTTCCGTTTGAGGTATTAGCCGTATTTCCTGCAGTGTTTCCTGCAGTCTGTCCCACGTTTGTACTGGAACCTGTTCCATTTGAAGAACTGCCATCTGTTGTACCGGGATTTACAGTTCCATCAGATGCCGCACCTGGTGTATTGCTGGTTCCGGAATTGTCACTGTCGTCAGAGCTTCCGGTACCAGATGAAGAACCACCATTTCCGGTTCCTGAAGTCCCATTGGAAGAGCCATTTGTATTTCCATTGCTGATTCCATTTGAATCACCTGTATTTCCACCAGTTTCATTTCCGCTATTGCTATCCGTTTTACCCGTTCCGGATCCATTTGTTCCATTCGTACCAGCTCCGGTCACAGATGGAGACGGGATAGGTGTTCCACTGATCGTCACAGTAGGTGTAGGAGTTGGTGTACTTCCATCGCCATACGCTCCATTTGCAATGTCCTCTCCTACGATTGGACGAAAACCTGCAATTCCAAACGGGCTGAAAGAATGTGTGCTGAATACCATGGTGCTTCCGTTTACACTGGGAATAATGGTCTCTGTCGCACCATTATCAAGAAGATGCTCAATCGAATATTTATATCCTTCTTTGACAGGAATCGTTACGCTTACATACTGTCCATCCGGAATTTCATACTCTGTATTATTCTTCAGATCCCATAATTTAAATTCATAGGATTGGAAGATCGTAGCATTATCTTCATTTTTAAATTCGTAATTTTCACCACTGGTCACCTGGAACTGGACATACCAGGGAAGATCTATGCCTGATACAGAAATTCCCTCACAACTATGATTCTGAGCAGCCCTTGCAGCCTGCTCTTCTTCTGTGAGATCGTCCTCAGCAGTTGCCGGTCTTGTATCCGCTGTGGTAAAGTCAAGAGGATTATCAAATATATTTTTCTGGTCATCCTCTGTAGGGTCTGTTGTGTCTTTTACATCCGTGGTGTCTGTTGTATCTGTGGTATCTTTTTTCTCTTCTGTGTTCTCATTTTTTCCAGAATCCCCTGTACCATCAAGAATGGTAGCACCAGGCATCATCTCACCAAAAGTTTCGTTCAGTTTTCCAGTATCATCTGAGGAATCTGCGGTCTGCACATTGTCAGATGCTGCATCCTCACCATTATCAGAATTTGTACTCTCTATGCTATCTGCGGCTGTATCTGAACCTGTATCAGCTTTTGACTCTTCTGCAGCTGTATATGAACTTGTATCAGCTTTTGACTCTTCTGCAGCTTCCTCCTGAATATCTTCAGAATCTACAGTTTCTTCCATTGCAGGAGCCGCTGCTTCTGTTTTTTCTGCCGGGGTTGTAATTCCCGCAGCAGCTTCGGTGTTGTCTTCAGATTTTGCTTCATTAGAAGCCGGAGTGCTCTCGATAGTTTCTTCTTTCTTATCTGCTTCACTGTTCTGCTTGTTTTCCGCATTCTCAGTCTGATCTTCTGTCTTCCCTGAAGTTTCTGAATCATTCTGCTGATTCTCACCTGGAACTGCCGCATCATCAGATTTTATATCTGTATCTTTATTGTCAAAAGTTGTGTCGTCCGGGACAGATGCTTCACTGCTCTCGTCACCTGTTTCCACATCTGCAGCAGTATCAGAAGGCTGATCTTCAGAACTCTCTTCTATGCTGCTGACAACAACTGTGATCTTACCTTTCACAACTTTTTTCTCAGAATCCCATCCGGAAATATAAGAAAGATCCACGTCTGCTGCTGGTTTAAATACTACTTCGCAGGTCTGCACTCTTTTATCCGGTATATAAGAATCATCCGCCCAGGAAAGCGTTCCATAATCACTTTTCGGCAATGTCACCTCCGAAAGAGCAATCGGCTGATCAATTGTGATATTATCCGGAATCAGACTGGGTTTCTCAAGTCTGGTCTCTGTATTCTGCCCCCATGCAACTACTGGATAAACCTGTCCTGTCATAAGTACTGCTGTCATCGCAGCTGCCGCAAGTAATGATACGCTTTTTCTGTACATAACGTTTTTCTTCTTTTTCATCCTGGCACCTCTGTCATAATATGTATATTAAATGTAACTGCCCACATCCCTAGAGCCTGTTTGAAAAATCATTCCCGCAATCTGCACGCCCCACTTTGCGGGAGATTTCACCCGAATTCAGTTGCCGTAGCCCGCTACGGCGCCCTCATTCGAGCGAAATCTCCCACAAATTGTGACGCACATCTTGCAGAAAGCCTTTTTCAAACACACTCTAGCCAAATCCACATCAATCATAAAATCTATATAATCCAAAGGCAGTACAACTGTCCAAAATCAATCTAAAATTATAAACAGGTGAATTTTCACACTGTGATTCACAGTAGTTATTCAGCCCTTAACCTACACTATATCAAATCTTTACTCTTTTGTAAATATTTTGTAATAATTTATTTTTTTACCGAACTGAATTATAACACAGTTCTTCTTTTTTCGACACCCCTAATTCCACTTTTTTCGTTACTTTTCGCAATCCATAAACTCAAAGTACTGTTCATTCCGTGACCAGTAACGCGCTTCGCGATGCACAGAAAAACGAACCTTCTTGTGACAAGCACAAGAAGTAGCGTTTGCTACGCAAACTTAATTCTCGGGTTTTCTGTGAACTTTGTTCACAAAAAACACCTCGCGGAACGTTACCAGGAACAGTAACAACTCAAATGCTTTTTCCTTGCATTTTAAGCCTGAATCATGTATATTCTTTTTAATACATAAAAAAAGGAGTGAATATAGTTTGGATTCAAGTGTTCCTATACAGGCGGTCACCATACTGATTCTGGTGCTGTTGTCCGCCTTCTTTTCCTCTGCGGAGACATCCATGACGGCTGCCAACCGCATTCGGATCCATTCCCTGGCTGAACAGGGAAACAAGCGAGCCATTATCCTGGAGAAAATAATTTCCAATTCTGGAAAAATGCTCAGTACAATTTTAATCGGAAACAACATTGTAAACATTGCAGCCTCTTCCCTTGCTACCACTTTTACCATGAAAGTATTTGGAAGCATGTATATCGGCGTGGCTACCGGCGTTATGACATTGCTGGTACTTCTGTTTGGCGAGATCACCCCGAAGACCATTGCCACACTGAAAGCGGATGATCTGGCGCTCACCTATGCCAGACCTATATATGCGCTTATGACAGTACTGACCCCGGTTATTTACATTGTGGGAAAACTGGCTAACGGCATTCTTTTTCTCCTTCGTGTTGACCCCAATGCGAAGAAAGACACCATCACAGAACATGAGCTTCGTTCTATGGTAAATGTAGGGCAGGAAAACGGTGTTATTGAGCGGGAAGAAAAGCAGATGATCTACAATGTGTTTGATTTCGGTGATTCTGCTGCCAAAGATGTAATGATTCCCAGAATTGACATGACTTTTATTGACGTGGATTCCACTTATCAGGAACTTATGGATATTTTCAAAGAAGATATGCACACCCGTTTTCCTGTTTATGAGGATAACACAGACAATGTGATTGGAATTATCAATATTAAGGATCTTCTTCTCTATCCGGAAAATGAACCGTTTTCTATCCGTAAGATTCTCCGTGAGCCTTATTTCACTTATGAATATAAGCGTACCACAGATCTTATGATGGAAATGAGAAAAGCTTCCGTAAACCTTGCAATCGTTCTCGACGAATACGGCTCCACTGCCGGTCTTGTCACTCTTGAGGATCTTCTGGAGGAAATCGTAGGTGAAATCCGCGATGAATATGACGAAGATGAGGAAGAACCGATCCGTGAAATTCAGCCTGGCCGGGAGTATGAAGTTCTTGGTTCTGCCAAACTGGATGATGTCAACGAAGCACTGGGTACCAAACTTGAATCAGAGGACTACGATTCTGTAGGCGGATATATTATTGAACAGCTTGACTGCCTCCCACGCGAGGGCGAATCTGTCACTTTGGAAGACGGCATGCATCTTGTTGTAGATGAACTGGATAAGAACCGTATTGAACTGGTGCATATCTGGCTGCCAGAGCATAAAGAAAATCCAGAAGCTGCTGACGCATAAATGAATCTGTCATACTGCTGATTTTTTCATAATCTGCAAGCCTGCAAATGCCGGTATTTCCGGTAGATTTCAATTGTAAAAATCCGAATGTTTCCAAAACGGATCATTCGGATTTTTCTTATCTCACCGATTTCCCAGCATTAAACAAAACTGCTTGACAATCCTGTCTATTTCGCCGGTAACAGCCTCCACACCAGTTTCTGTTTCTCTCCAGTTCTCCCTGGTAATTCCATCCGGGCAGGCCGGACATACCATAATTACCGTCTCCGGATATAAAAGCTGATAATACATCAGTGATCTTCTGGCATGGTAAGTTTTGCAGCACAGAATCGCTTTTTTCACATGAATTTTGTGAAGGTCTGTCACCTGCCTGGAAAAAATTGCATTTTCATAGGTAAAGGTAGCCTGATTCTCCATCAGAATAGCCTCTTCCGGAACTCCGTTTTTCAAAAGTACATTTTTCAGGAATTCCCATTCCGTCTCATAATCTCCGCCATATATTTCTTTTTTTGACTGCACACCTGCAAATTTGCCAAGTGTAATACTGTATCTTCCGCTTGGCAAAATATAGGGGGCATATCCTTCTCTATATAAAGAAGCTGCTTTTTCTGCCATATCCGGGAAACCATTTCCCGGCACGAAAATGATATCTGCTTTTTCCGGCTGGCTCTCGGCAAAAACAAACTCCTCCACATTTTTCATAAATTCATTATAATTCACGCTTTTGTTCCTTCTTTCTGCCAGAGGACTTTCCCCTGCACTTATGATTTTCCATTATAACTTTTTTTCCTGCTTTTTTCTACTTTCTTTTCACTTCGTCACAATCAACGTACAGTACCCATCCTCCCGCAATTTCTGTTCCATACGGATAGCATTATCCAGCTGTAAAAATGCACCTACCTGAACCTTATAAAGTTCTCCATCCTGCAAAATATATGCCGGATAACCTTTTTCCTGAAGCAAGTAAAGCATTCGATCCGCATTTTCCCGTTTGCGAAAAGCTCCAGTCTGTACACGGTAATACAAAGGTTCTTCACCCTGCTGCTGATCCAGAGTTCCAAGAATCGCCCCGGCAATAGCCTGCGCGATCTCAGCATTTTTTTCATCATAAAGCTGATTATCTTTGTCAGAATTTAAAAATCCAGTTTCAATAAGCAACGCCGGCATTTTTGTTTTTCGCAGCACAACAAGGCCCGGTCTTGCCTGGACTCCAATTTCACGGAATCCCAATTCGCCCAGAGCACCTACAATATTCTGTGCCATTTCATACTTAATTCCGTTTTTATCATAAACCAGCACTTCTACACCATTATACTGATTCACCTCAGGGCTGCTGTTCCTGTGAAAAGAGATAAAAAAATCCACTTTTGCCTCATTTGCCAGCCTTGCCCGCTCAAAAGGAGAAATGTAATCATCTGTAGTTCTTGTATATAAAACATCAACTCCGTTTTCAGACAGAATTCTTCCAACCTCCATAGCCAGAGCAAAAT
The DNA here is from genome assembly GCF_015551645.1 of Ruminococcus sp. D54t1_190329_F1. Taxonomy (NCBI): domain Bacteria; kingdom Bacillati; phylum Bacillota; class Clostridia; order Eubacteriales; family Oscillospiraceae; genus Ruminococcus; species Ruminococcus sp. D54t1_190329_F1. The sequence continues at coordinate 74,071 of NZ_JADNDC010000020.1, read as the reverse complement.
TGTCATCTTTCTCTCTGCGCCCTTTATATACCGCTCCCGGGTCGTTGCCGCCATGCCCGGCGTCAATCATAATAGAATATGGCATGTCAAAATTTCCTTTTCAAATACTATTTCTCTATTAGGATATGTAAAAAAATTACAAAAGCGACTTGACTTTTACACTTTAAAGCGGTATTATTTTGTGCAGGCAATACTTTAAAGCAGAAAAAGCACTTTAAAACACGAAAACACTTTTTAAGGAGGAAATAAAATATGAAAAGAAAGGTTTTGTCAGTAATTCTGACCGGAGCTATGGTAGCAGGTCTTGCAGGTACAGTAACCGTACACGCTGAAGAGCAGAAAACATACAATATTGGTATCTGCCAGTTAGTTCAGCACGAAGCACTGGATGCAGCAACACAGGGATTTGAAGATGCAGTAAAAGAAGGTCTTGGCGAAGAAAACGTAACATTTGATGAGCAGAATGCACAGGGTGATTCCGCAACATGTAGTACGATCATCAACAACTTCGTATCCAGTAACGTAGACCTTATCCTTGCAAATGCTACTGCTTCTCTTCAGGCAGCTGCTGCCGGAACAAGCGATATCCCGATTCTTGGAACTGCAGTTACAGAGTATGGCGTAGCTCTTGACCTTACAGATTTTGATGGTACTGTAGGCGGCAATATTTCCGGTACTTCAGACCTTGCTCCTCTCGACCAGCAGGCAGCAATGCTGAATGAACTTTTCCCGGATGCTAAGACTGTAGGACTTCTGTACTGCTCCGCAGAACCAAACTCCCAGTATCAGGTTGATACGGTGAAGGCAGCTCTTGAAGATCTTGGATACACTTGCGAATACTACGCATTCTCTGACTCCAACGATATTTCTTCTGTTGTAACAAATGCAGTTGCAGACAGTGACGTTATCTATGTTCCTACCGATAACACAGCAGCTTCCAACACAGAGCTGATCAACAACATCTGCCTTCCGGCAAAGGTTCCGGTAATCGCAGGTGAAGAAGGAATCTGCTCCGGATGCGGTGTTGCTACACTTTCCATCAGCTACTATGATCTTGGAAAAGCAACTGGTGAAATGGCAGTTAAAATTCTGAAAGATGGTGAAGATATCTCCACAATGCCAATCGAATATGCACCAAACTTCACAAAAGAATACAATGCAGACATCTGTGCTGAGCTGGGAATTGAAGTTCCGGATGACTATGTTGCAATCGGTGCTGACGCAGAATAATTACTGGTTTATAACATATGCAGTAATGCACAATAAAAATTTTCATATTTGTTTGACAGTTAATTTAGACATTCAGTTGCTTTTAGAGCTTGTCAAAAGACTCTGACAGTAATCAACACAGACAGCGGGAAGGGAAGCCTCTCTCGCTGTTTGTGTCGTTTCTGAAGGAATGTATTTTTAAGTATATTTTATGCATAATTATGCATAAAATAGCATTTCTTCCAAAATGAATATTTCTGTTTACGCAAATAACAAAAAGCCAGTTACTCCACATACAAAACACTATAAAGATTCCAGTAACTGTCTTTTTCAAACATTTGTCCACAAAACAAATGTTGATGTTCACACAGTGAACACCAGAGTGTATTTGTAAAAGACTTTCTGCAAGATGTGTGTCACAATTTGTGGGAGATTTTGTCCGGGTGAGGTCGTCGTAACGGGCTACGACAACCGAATTCAGGCAAAATATACCGCACAGTGGGGCGTACAAATTGCGAAAATGTTTTTTCAAACACGCTCCAGCAAACAAATCACGCATGCAGGAGGATAAAGACATGCAAATTGCAAACTTAATCATGGCACTTCCGGGTGCCGCTGCCCAGGGTCTGATCTGGGGTATTATGGCTATTGGCGTATATCTTACATTCCGTGTCCTTGACATCGCCGATCTGACCGTAGACGGTACCATGTGTACCGGAGGTGCTGTCTGCGTCATGATGATGACCAGCGGACATAACGTATGGGTATCTCTTTTAGTTGCCACTTTGGCTGGTATGACAGCTGGTCTTGTTACCGGTATTTTCCATACCTTTATGGGAATCCCGGCCATCCTTGCTGGAATCCTGACACAGCTTTCCCTGTACTCTGTTAACCTGAAAATCATGGGAAAAGCAAACCAGGCTATCAACGTTGATAAATACCCGATCCTGATTTCCTTACGCCGTATAAAAAATGTACCGATCACTCAGAACACAATTCTTATCGTCGCTTTATTTATTGTTGTGATCATCGCAGTTCTTTACTGGTTTTTTGGAACAGAGCTTGGATGTTCCCTCCGGGCTACCGGATGCAATCCAAACATGTCCCGTGCACAGGGTATCAACACTGATTTTTGCAAAGTACTTGGACTTATGATTTCCAACGGACTTGTTGCTCTTTCCAGTGCCTTGCTTGCACAGTATCAGGGATTTGCAGACGTCAATATGGGACGTGGTGCTATCGTAATCGGACTTGCTGCTGTTATTATCGGCGAAGCGATTTTCAGCCGTATTTTCCGCAATTTCGCGCTCCGTCTTCTGGCCGTAGCATTTGGTTCCATTCTCTACTATCTGGTTCTCCAGACTGTTATCTGGATGGGTATCGACACTGACCTTCTGAAAATGCTGTCTGCACTTGTAGTAGCTGTATTCCTGGCAGTGCCTTACTGGAAGGGAAAATATTTCGCAAAACCAGCAAAACGCGGAGGTAAGAACAATGCTTGAGATCAAAAACATATATAAAACCTTTAATCCAGGAACCATCAACGAAAAGGTGGCTCTGAACGGACTTTCCCTGAAATTAAATGAAGGCGACTTTGTTACTGTCATCGGCGGCAACGGTGCCGGAAAATCCACAATGCTGAACGCAGTTGCCGGTGTATGGCCAGTAGACGAGGGACAGATCATCATTGACGGAACAGATGTCACCAAACTTTCCGAGTACAAGCGAGCAGCTTATCTGGGACGTGTATTTCAGGATCCCATGACCGGAACTGCTGCTACCATGGGTATTGAAGAAAATCTTGCCCTTGCAAAACGCCGCGGAAAAACAAGATTTCTTCGTTCTGGTATTACAAAAGCCGAACGAGAAGAGTACAAAGAGCTTCTGAAGATTCTGAATCTTGGTCTTGAAGATCGTCTTACCTCTAAGGTGGGTCTTCTTTCCGGAGGTCAGAGACAGGCACTTACGCTTCTCATGGCAACCCTTCAGAAGCCAAAGCTTCTCCTTCTTGATGAGCATACCGCAGCCCTTGACCCCAAAACAGCTGCCAAGGTGCTGGATATCACAGACAGGATTGTCAACCGCGATCACCTTACTACACTGATGATCACACATAACATGAAGGACGCCATTGCTCACGGCAACCGCCTGATCATGATGATGAACGGAAAAATCATTCTTGATATCCAAGGAGAAGAAAAGAAAAAGCTTACCGTAAAACAGCTTCTTGATAAATTTGAGGAAGCCAGCGGAGAAGAGTTCTCCAACGATTCCGCAATTCTCGGATAGAAATTCATAATTTGGTTTTTAGAAACTGCAGCAGATTGGTTTACAATCTGACTGCAGTTCTTTTTTGCAATCAAAATTTCTGCCGAAAACACCCATTGTACAAAAAGTCCGAAAATGACGTAACTACACTTGTTTCTATCTGTTTATCCGTTCTCTTCACTGTCAGATTTCAACTTGTTTAAATCAATAAATACGGTGCCTTTATACATCAGAAAATCTCCGGTCTCTCTACAATATCTGTATATTTTGTCCGTGAGAAAATCTTCTTCCGGAGTTGCCTCCCGCAAAGTTTCTCTCAAAACATTTTCAAGATCCTCCGGATAAGAATGATCAGCGTTGTGGATCATCACCTCATGAATGCTCGTAAAAACCATATAGAAATCTGCATCCATCAGATCTGCAAGCCTTTTGGCCACGCCTGGCAAGAATATTGCAACGGCTCCGTTTGTCCTTCTGGCAGTGCTCAGACAGCTTCCGATGCTGTCCCTTGTCAGATAGAATTCATGGTTCAGATCCATGAAGCATTCTCCATCATAATCTGGATTGTAGACCAGTTTTTCCCAATAAAAAATTCTGGGCGGCGAAATAAAATACGTGTTTAGAAGAGCTGCGTCAAAAACTGTCTTTTCATCCTTTCCCCATTCTTTTATGTTATCCGTGCGTATTTTCATGCTGCTGATCCGGCCATCCAAATTTCCCACCTGCATGTATAGCACAAGTGCAATATCGCCCACTACACGGTATACTGCCTTCGACAGTTCCCGTTCATGGCGTTCTACATTAAGTGCCCGGATAAAAAGATCATTTTTCACCTTTTCGTAGTTATTCAGATTTTTGGTTTTCTCAAAAAATCCAGCTGTTTTTAATTTACGTATTTCACTTTCCACTGTTTTTGCAATCTGTTCCAGTGAAACACCATCCTCATAATCCTCAAAAAGCTCTTCCGTGTGAATTCCGCAGACTTCTTTTCCCACTGAAGACGCATTGCACTCTACAAACAGCCGGTCGCCGTTTGGTGTCATGCCATTTTCGTCCCGTTCTTCAAAGTAAATCTGTTTCTCATTAAGTCCAAGCCGTTCCATTAGAGATTGGCGCAGACTCTCCACAAATACCTCATACTCTCTGCTCATATATAATTCCTTTCTTGATAAAAACGGGCGAAATGCCCTAACGAATACTGACCTTGCTGTGCACTGCAAATGATCCGTATTTGAAATAAAAGATGGAAGCAGATATTTAGAAATAGATAAGGCTTCCATTTGAGTTGCTGTATGGATAGTATATAAGATATGAATGTGTTTGTAAAGGATTTTCTATCGACAATTTCCCCTTGCAATAAAAGCTGTTATTACTGTTCACGACCTTCTCAGCAGCACGCTTCGCGATGCACAGAAATCATGTTCACATGATTTCGCGCTGTAATTCTCGTATTTGCTTTAAACTTTGTTCACCAAAAAAACGCCTCGCGGGACGTGAACAGCAACAAGCTGTGGTGGTTGTTTTCTTCATTCACAGAAAACATTTTATAAATATTTCCAGTATAAACAACAAAGGGCCTGCCGTAAATACGGCAGACCCTTAAATAATCTTAAATGATTATGCCTGAGGACCAGCTGCAACAAGTGCTTTACCAGCTGCATTTCCTTCATATTTCTTGAAGTTCTTAACGAAACGATCTGCAAGATCTTTTGCTTTAACTTCCCACTCAGAAGCATCAGCGTATGTGTCACGAGGATCAAGGATACCTGTGTCAACGCCTGTAAGCTCTGTAGGAACCTCAAAGTTAAAGAATGGAATCTTCTTAGTCGGTGCTGTTAAGATAGCGCCGCTGAGGATTGCATCGATAATACCACGAGTATCTTTGATGGAGATACGTTTTCCGGTTCCATTCCATCCTGTATTAACCAGGTATGCTTTTGCTCCGCTCTTCTCCATTTTCTTAACCAGCTCTTCAGCGTATTTTGTCGGATGCAGTTCAAGGAATGCCTGTCCGAAGCAAGCTGAGAATGTAGGTGTAGGCTCTGTGATTCCACGCTCTGTACCAGCAAGTTTAGCTGTGAATCCAGACAGGAAGTAGTACTGAGTCTGCTCTGGTGTCAGGATAGATACTGGAGGAAGTACTCCGAATGCATCTGCGGAAAGGAAGATAACATTCTTAGCAGCCGGTGCGGAAGAAATCGGGCGAACGATTTTCTCAATGTGGTTGATTGGATAAGATACACGAGTGTTCTCTGTAACGCTCTTATCAGCGAAATCAATCTTTCCTTCTGCGTCAAGTGTAACGTTCTCAAGAAGAGCATTTCTCTTGATTGCATTGTAAATATCCGGCTCAGAATCCTTGTCGAGGTTGATAACCTTAGCATAGCAGCCACCCTCAAAGTTGAACACTCCGTTGTCGTCCCAGCCGTGCTCATCATCACCGATAAGGAGTCTCTTAGGATCTGTGGAAAGTGTAGTCTTACCTGTTCCTGAAAGGCCGAAGAAGATAGCGGTGTTCTCACCGTTCATATCTGTATTTGCAGAGCAGTGCATGGAAGCGATGCCCTTAAGTGGCAGATAGTAGTTCATCATGGAGAACATACCCTTCTTCATCTCTCCGCCATACCATGTATTGACGATAACCTGCTCACGGCTTGTAATGTTGAACATTACAGCTGTCTCAGAGTTAAGACCTAATTCTTTGTAGTTCTCTACTTTAGCCTTGGAAGCGTTGTAAACAACGAAATCTGGCTCGAAGTCTTTCAGTTCTTCTTCTGTAGGCTGGATGAACATGTTTGTTACAAAGTGTGCCTGCCAAGCAACCTCAACGATGAAACGGATTGCCATACGGGTATCTTTGTTAGCACCGCAGAATGCATCAACTACAAAAAGTCTCTTGTCGGAGAGCTCTTTCTTAGCGATCTCTTTCACTGCTTCCCATGCTTCCTGTGATGCAGGATGGTTATCATTCTTATATTCGTCAGATGTCCACCATACGGTGTCTTTAGAATTCTCATCCATTACGATATATTTGTCTTTAGGAGAACGTCCGGTATAAATACCTGTCATAACGTTAACAGCGCCAAGCTCGCTGACCCGTCCTTTTTCAAAGCCCTCAAGACCTGGTTTGGTCTCCTCTTCAAATAACATTTCATAAGAGGGGTTGTAAACAATTTCTGTAGTTCCGGTAATACCATACTTTGTTAAATCGATTTTTGCCATCTTACACTTAACCTCTTTTCTCTAAAATGGAATTCATCTGCGAATGCAGATTTATAGCTTCAGTCCGCATCTCACCGTAATACATATCAAAGAATATTACCTGCGGTCACAGCCTCTATGGTACAAAACCAAAGGAATGGAACCGGATTGATTCCCTTTTTCCTTATCCTATATTATACATATCTGAGGGATAAAATCAACACAATTTTCCGTTTTTTTGTATTTTTGTTAAAGTTTTATCATATAGAAAACACGCCTCTGACATTTTATGAGACGTGTTTTCTAATGATATTTTTATTGCATTAGAGCGTCATTGCGAAATTCTTAGATTGAGGTTATTGTAGTCCTGTTGAATAAATTGTCACTAGAATAGGGAATAGAAAATGTTCAAAACGCACATTTTTGCATTGTTTTTTTGTTTTTACTATTTTTATTTCATCATTACGTTTATCATATTGCGTATACTCTTCCAACCTATATCTTCTCATTTTTCTCCAGATACGCAAGAAATCCTTCGCAGCCTTCTACTACATCTCTATAAGTAGATTCAAAATCCCCCGTATACCACGGATCAGCAATATCTCTGGGATTATCTGAATAATCCAGTAAGAGCTTCACTTTCCCTTCCGGATCCTTTCCTACAATTCGCAAGATATTCCGAATGTTTCTCTCTTCCATTCCCAGAATATAATCATATTTTCCATAATCTGCTTTGGTGATCTGTACCGCTCTTTTCCCCTCGCAGGAAATCCCATGCTTTGCCAATTCCCGCTTTGCCGGCGGATAAACCGGATTCCCGATTCCATTCCAGATTTCCTCCGTACTGGTGGCTGCAGACGCAATGTAAAATTTAGCCTTGATGCCTCGTTTCGTAACCATATCCTTCATAACGAATTCAGAAATTGGGCTGCGGCAGATATTGCCGTGGCAAACAAATAAAATCTTGATTTTTCTCATATTTTCAGTATTTTCGGGCTTTTCAAGCCTTTTTACCTTTCTTCATTTTTCACTTATTCTGGCATATTTTGGCATATCTTTGCATATTTTTGTCATCAATTTTGGTAAAAACTTTGGTAAATTTCAAGTCTGTACCAAAGGCAAATCTGCCATTGGGAATCGACAGGTAAGAAATTGGGGATTAAGATAAATACTGGCATTCAGCCATTTTTCTCTCATTTTCATCAGGTCATTATGAATTGATTGCTTTTTGAAAATCTTCCTGTGCATCCTGAAATTTAACATGAGTATAGGTATTCATCGTAACACTGATATCCGAGTGTCCCATAATATACTGAAGCATCTTCGGATTCATTCCCGATTTAGCCATATTAGAACAAAACGTATGACGACACACATGCGGTGTGATTGGCGGCATCTGAACCTTATATATGCTATTGTATTTTTCCCGAATATGCTGGAAATACTTTTCCCAATGTAATGCCACCATAGGCATATCATTCTTATCAAGGAATAAAAATCCTGTCATTCCATCAACCATCGGTTCAACTTTGGGATTGACCCTGTCCTTAAGTATTCTCTTAAAACAAGCCACCACCTCATCAGACATTGGAACATATCTCTCGCCGCTTTCTGTCTTAGGCTTTTCAATGATATACTGCATCTGACTTGTTCTCTGTAATTGATGATTTACCCGTATTCTTTTGTTTTTAAAATCCAAATCTGATTTTGTAAGCCCACAGAACTCTGATATACGAAGTCCTGTGTTAAAGAGGACAAATATTGCATCATAGTACTTGCAGAAATGCGCATCTTCTTTTATGAATCTTAGAAATTCCCGCTCCTGCTTTCTTGTGACAGCTTCTCTTCTCACACTATCATTCACAATCACATTGACTAGTTCAAAGCCAAATGGATTTTTGCGAATCAAGTCATCTTCTTCCGCCATCTGAAATGCCGGTCTTAATACTCCCCGGATAGTATGAATTGAACTATAACCTTTTCCATCTACCCTCTGAAGCTTAATCAACCAGGCTTTCGCATCCGATAATTTCACTTTGTCGATTCTTTTTTTGCCAAAATCATCTTTTTTCAGCAGATTAATTACCGTCTTATAACCAGCATAAGTACTCTGTCTGACCCCTATTTTAAGGCTCACATATTTCTCCACTAATTCAAGAACTGTAAGCCCTCCACCTCCTGGAACAAGTCCATTAAACATATCCTGTTCCAGCTGTTTTTCCTTTTCTCTTAAAGAAAGCTCCATTTTCTTTCCTTTAGGTATAGGATCATTATGGTCCAAACGCCAACTATATAAATTTCCTTCATTTCCATGAATATCCACATATCTAAAACGATAACGTCCATCTGCTCTCTGGTACTCTCCTTCGTGAAGAATTCTATTGCGATTATCTCGTCTTTTCTCACTCATAGCTTTGTCTCCTTTCAAAAAAGAGAGCCCTAGCATGGTTATTGTACCACATTTGTGCTCCCTTTTCTACTACTTTACATTTTAAATTGCAGTTGACTCTGCCAGAAATTGTTCAAATTGCTCTTTCTTAAATAAAACTTTGTTTCCTACTAACAGATAAAACTCCCCATTTGGATGGATATCTACAATTTGTCTAAGCCTCTTTTCACCAATGTGATAAAACTGTGCCGCTTCAGTTACAGAAAGCAAATATCGCTTCCATATAGGAATATCTATACTCTGATTCTCTAATTCATTTTCATCATCCATCATATTCTCCAATCTGCAGCTGTCTGACTAACATCGCATCAACCTTTTTTATTGCATCTGTGCTGACAATCATCCCAGCGGTCTGTATTATCTGTTCCTCATTTATTGTGACCAGCTGCTCTGGTAAAAACATTGTTGTGTGTCTTAAAAATCCTTTAATTTCTGAAGGCTCAATATTAAAATGTACTGGAATATAATCCTTTCTCATCTTAGTTGTCCCCGGTATAACTGTATATACAGGTGATTTTCCGTTTGCTTTGTCGCAACTTATTACAATACATGGTCTCCTTCCAGCTTGTATGTGCTTGAGTCCATTTTTCAATTCAGCCCACACAATCATATTTCTCTTTATCTTCACTGCATATCACCTCTCTTTGGCGGAATATACAAGTCCACCTTGGGTTCCTTCTCATCTACACTAAATAATCTAAACCCAGCTTCCCTTACCACTCCAATTTTTAAATAAGAATCTGCTATTCCGTCTGAAATAGCATCGAGATTTGCTACAATAAGTGCATCTGCCTTTCCTGCTCTCATATATCTTATTGCCCTATAAAACACCTCATCACTTAATCTTCGTCCAAAAATTCCTCTTCTGAATACTTTCATAGGAATAAGATTGTTATTGTCAGCAAATTCCATAATTCGTTTCAACTGCTTATTTTCCTTTTTCTCTGCTGCAATACAGTCATGTTCCTCATCAGAAGACAACATCACAACACACTTTATCGGCTGTATGGTCAGTGGCTTTTTCTTTCTTCCTGCTCTCCTCATTTCAAACCACTTCCTTTCTTGCCTCTAAGCCTTCAATGAAAATCAAACATGTAGACATTGCATATTCTCTATCATTCGGTTTAAGCATCTGCAATTTATCTTCCAATACAGACATCTCTTTATTCTCACGTTTTTCTCTGTTTTCAATTCCAAACAATGTATTAGGATCAACTCCATACTTTGTTACAATCTTCAGCATAAGTTCCAGACTCATACGATGTCTTCCCTGCTCAATTTGCGAATAATGAATATAACTTACATCAAGGCTCTCCGCCATATCGTTCTGTGTATATCCATATTTATTTCTAATACTTCTCAAAGTATTACCAACTGCATAAATATCATATATCATCCTGAATAACCTCACTATCTAACCGATTTCTGATGTATTCCACTGCCTCAGCCTCTGTTGGGCATTTGATGACTGGCTTCCCATAGTCATCAAATACCACTGTTTCAGAAGCAAACACAATGTAGGAATACCTGCCTAAATTCCTAACACTCAATCGCATAATTGTTATACCTCGCACTCATAGTCCCAAGGTCAAATATTGTCACACCCAAACCATTTATGCGTTCCATCATCGCCTTTAAATCTTCCGGATTTCTTGTAATCTCATAAATATCTTCTACAACAAGTATCTTGTAATCTGAAGTCTCAAGAATTTCCATCAGCTGACGCATCTGAGGTCTGTCAACCGATGTAGATGCTCCATCATCTACAACAGTCTGCTCACATTCAATTCCCACTCTTAATGCATATGTCTGATCAAGTTCTTTCTGTCTGTTCACATTATTCATACTCATCATTGACTTTATAAACAAAAGTCCTTTGTAAAGTTCTTTTCCGTTATACTTTTTCATGGCTATTACCTTCCTTAATTGAAATATTAAAGAAAGCATTGTGCACGCCGCTTTCAAATTCTGTGCTGTATCTCAAGCACATGTTCATTGTAGTCTCTTACTGCTTTATTGCCGACCGTGTAAAGGCGACAATTATGTCGTGTAAACACGACAATTACTTTTCTACTGACACGCTTTTCATCGCTTTCATCATTGCAAGACACTGTCTTATCTGCAATTCATCCATATCTGAAAGAACATCCATTGCCTCAGATAACAGTTCTGAATTTTCTTCATTCTTTCCATACATTATGAAATCAACAGATACACCAAGTACGATTGCCAGATTATCTAATGTCTGTGTCTTAAAATCTCCACCATTTTCAATCGCAGATAATGCTTGTCTACCTATACCTACTCTATGAGCTAACTCATCCTGTGATAATCCCATCGCCTTTCTTCTATCAGCAATTCGTATTCCTCTCTCATAATCCTTTTCTCTTGTCTGTGCTTTACTGCTCATAAATCCTCCTTGCCGCCCTTGGAAACGAACAAGTCGGATTACCTTAACAGCACACAAAAAAGACGCACGAGGAAACCAGTATCACAAATACTGTTCGTTTCCCCTGCGTCTCTGGTGCTTCCATCTTTCGATGTGCCCTTATCAGGTGGGCTGTAATTTAATTGTCAATCGTTATATTCTGAAAGTCCCATTCTCAGAATGTTCCTTCATCATTCCCTCGGAATACTTCTTGAGTATCATCACTCGCTTGCATCTGTCACACTTAATTCCAATATTCTGAAGTGCTACAGCGGAATCATCACCGCATACAAAGTATTCCATCATTAACTTGTTGCATTTTTTACATCTAATTTCTATAACATTTCCTTTGTTCAATTCAGTTCGCTCCTTATTCATACAAAATCATCAATCTACAATTCTGTACTCGTAAAGGAAAGGGAAATCACCTTTGCAAGCCTTTTGCCGGGAGTTCCGATGAATGTCTGCACATTCCCCAGCTTTGCTGATCTAAAGCCAACTGATATGAATTGTGCTGTCAGCACACAATCACATCAGGCTCCGGCTCTTTCCATAAACCACATATTGTTATCTTCATAGAAAAGGAATATTTCCTTTCCATCTACCACGCAGGTATAACGCTCTCCAACGCCACCAGCTCTTGTACTGGCTGCTCTGCGCTTGTCTTTTACTCGTGTAATCTCATACTTTCTGCCATCTTCCCATGTTATCTCTTTGGGAATGAGCAGTCCGTCCTTTGAAAACTCTGCAAGTACATCAACATATACCTTATTGCTCAATGTAATCACCTTCCTTACAAGATTGCTATTGCTCTAGAAGCATCCATCTTCCTTGCTATATAGCCTTTTTCCTCTAATATTTTCAGATGTGCATAAACACTTGAAGTCGATGCCACCCCTACCATCTTGCATATCTCCCTGATAGTAGGAGCATAACCATTCACACGCTGATATTGCATAATGCTTTCATACACATTCTGCTGCTTCTCCGTCAATGGTGCTCTGTCTACCAGATCAATTCTTGCTACTTCGCTCATGTTCCGCCTCCCTCTTTATCCAAAGTATCCATGTGGATGTACTGTGTGTTCTTCTTTTGCATTGACTGCCGACAGAATCCTGTCCCGGTACATGAGTCCCCTCTGGATACTGTAAAATCCAAATCTTCTGCGTATCTCATCCACCGCCAAATCCATCTTCATCTGCTTTTCACGCTTCTCCACACTTGAGAACAAATCAATTTGTTCCCAATAATTATCTGTTACTAAGTCTGCACCTCGGACACCAACACTGCGGATTGGCTTGCTCCAGTTATAGTTTTCCTTAAATATCTGATAAGCGTATGCAGCTATCTCTCCGGTGATATTCGTTGCATGGTCAATCTTTTTCTGACGGGTAAAAGAAAATAACTCATTATCCCTGACACTTATCTCAACCACTCTGCACTGGAATCCATTCTCACGAAGTCTTGCTGCAACACTCTCAGCCAGAATATAAAGAACAATCTTTACATCCTCATCGCATACTAAATCCTTTGGTGTCGTTGTGCTGTTTCCCACCGATTTAATTGGAGCGTGGGTATTCTCCAGCTTGACAGGTGAATCATCATAGCCATTAGCAAACGACCATAAGATACTGCCCATCTTTCCAAGGTGACTGTTAAGCACATCTTCATCTGCCCTTGCAAGGTCACCTATGGTTTTGATACCAAATAATGCAAGCTTTCTGTTCGTACTTTTGCCAACGTATAGAAGATCTGCCACCGGAAGCGACCAAGCCTTCTGCTTAAACTCACTCTTATACATAGTAGTGATAGCATCCGGCTTCTTGTAGTCAGAACCCAGCTTTGCAAATATCTTATTGAAAGAAACACCAACACTCACTGTGATGCCAAGCTCTGACTTCATTCTCCTGCTGATTTCCTGTGCGATAAGCAATCCATCGCCTTTAAGGGAACTGCTCCCCGTTACATCAAGCCAGCACTCATCAATCCCATATGGCTCCTGTCTGTCCGTATATTCTGCATATATCTCATGCGCCATCCTTGAGAAGCGAAGATATAAGTCCATTCTTGGAGAAACAAATGTTATGTCCGGACAGATCTGCTTTGCCTGCCAGAGTGCCATTCCTGTTTTCACACCGTACTTCTTGGCAATATAGTCAGCTGTTAAGACAATCCCATGTCTTGCCTCCGGGTCGCCGCCTACTGCCAATGGCTTTCCTGCAAGCTCAGGATGATGCAGATGTTCAATCGAAGCATAACAACAGTTGATATCTGAATGAAGTATTACCCTGTCTCCCATCTGCATCACCTCCTGCATTTAATCTGTCATTACCATAACCTTTAGTCCAAGTATATGGGTAATGTTTCTTACAGTGCATAGTATAACCCCAAGAATAATCGACTGTCAACGGACACATGTGTCCTTTTTCTCATTATATTGGATTTTTAGCTTGAATAATTGGTACTGTTGCTATATACTATGGAGTGAAAAGAGACATTAGAAATCAACAAAATGAAAGAAAAGAGGCGTATGTATGTACTCAATCGGAGAAATCATTTCATTATATAGAAAAAAGAAAGGCTTGCTCCAGCAGGATCTCGCTGATGAACTGGCAAAGGAAGGCATTACCATTTCCTACAAGGCTATATCCAACTGGGAGCGAAATCTTGCCGAACCAAGCGTAACGATATTTTACAAGGTGTGTAGAATCCTTGGTATTACTAATATGTATGAAGCATATTTTGGAGTAAATCCTGCTGATCCTTTTTCATCACTTACTGATGAAGGCAGGGAAAAAGCTATGGATTATATTAATCTTCTCCATGCGTCCGGATTATATGAAAAGCAGACTGCCAAAATTATTCCGTTCCGCTGCATTGATATTTTTGAAAATGCTGTATCAGCCGGAACCGGTAACTTCCTTGTAGACGGACCAAAAGAGACTGTATGTATAGATGAATCTATCTTACCGGAAGATACTACTTTTGGTGTCCGTATCAGTGGCGACAGTATGGAGCCTGAGTTTTCTGATGGTCAGATTGCATGGGTATTACAACAGGAATCTGTTGCTAATGGAGAAATCGGCATCTTCGCTCTAAACGGAGAAGCCTACATCAAGAAATTGCAAAACGATAAAGACGGAATCTTCCTTATCTCGCTTAATGAAAAGTATGCACCTATCCCCGTCGGAGAAGATGATCGTTTAGATATATTTGGTAAGGTTCTCGGAAAATGTAATCCTGCTGATATTGCTAAGAGTTACAAATAAGACCAGTGCCAATTAATGCAAGTCCTTTTTATTGGACACATGTTCTTGCATAATTAACACTAAGAAATCAGAATCTGAAAGAAGGAATTTTTATGGCGGTTGTCAACAATATCAAAGAAATCCGTGAGCAGCGTGGCATCTACCAGGATGAACTTGCTGAAGCTACCGGATACTGTACCAAAACCATCGGTCGAATAGAACGTGGGGAAAGCACCCCATCCGCAGAGTTTATGCTGCGGATTTCAAAATACTTTAATATGATGGTGGAAGATGTCTTCCATGTAGAAGATTGAGCTGGGCACATGATACCCAGCTCTATTACTATCTACTTTCAACATAAATTTTAAAAAGCGACGATTTTCGCAATCGTCGTCAGACTGTTCCTGTTGGGCGGTCTGACTTTTTTAACGATAGTGCAAACATCGTCAGAATTTGTCTGCGGTCAGGTTGTATCATAGCGGCTCCCTCCAGTAAGCCGCCGTATCCGCCAGCGTCAGCACGTCATTCCCTTTGAGGGCAAAAGAAACGGCGCCCTGATCTTTCAAAACCGCCGATAGAGCATCACATTTCTAAAATGAGCGCACGAAATTATCTGCCCCAGTCAACGTTTTTTTTCTTTCCCCGGACGGGGCAGATAACTTATTATGCAGAGCAGAGCGGAGCCGATGTGCGCTAATCGGTTCCTTGTACTTTCTCCTTCAGCTTTCGGAAAGATGTATCACTGATGGCGTGTTCAATCCGGCAGGCGTCTTGTTCCGCTGTTTCCTGATCGACGCCAGCAGCGATAAACTGCTCCATAAAAAACAAATGGCGTTCATAGATTTTCTCGGCAATCTCCCGACCTATGACGGTCAGATGAAGGAACCCATCATCATCCATGGTCAGAAAACCTCCATTTTTCAAAACGCCTACCGCATGGCTGATACTCGGTTTGCTAAAGCCCATGTACCGGGCAAGGTCAATGGAGCGGACCATGCCTTGCTTCTTTTGGAGTATCAGCACAGCCTCCAGATAATCCTCCCCGGACGCATGAATCTTCATCGTAGCCTCCTTTTAGGCGGAAAGCTGCTGTTCTGCGTTCCACATGGCAGCGTACTTTCCATCCTTTGCTAACAATTCTTCGTGTGTACCAGCTTCGGTGATCCGACCATCGGAAACCACCAGAATCTGATCGGCATTTTTTACGATGGATAGGGTATGTGCGATCATCACCACGGTTTTTTTCTCTTTCAGTAGATTCGCAATCGCCTGCTTTACCGCCAATTCATTCTCAATGTCTAGGGAGGCCGTCGCCTCGTCAAGCAGCAGGATCGGGCTGTTTTTCAAAATGGCACGTGCTATGGAAAGGCGCTGGCGTTCGCCGCCGGACAGGAGATTTCCATTTTCCCCAATCGGCGTATCATAACCCCTCTCCATCTTGCGGATAAAGCCGTCACAGTTTGCCTCTCGGCAGGCCACTTCAATTTCTGCGTCCGTAGCATCCGGACGGGCATGGCGGATATTCTCCCGCACTGTATCATCAAACAGGAACACATCCTGGTCCACCATAGAAATCTGGTCTAATACCCGTTCCGCAGCTATATGATTGATCGGTCTGCCTCCTATGGAAATCGTGCCGCCAGATACTTCATAGTATTTTGCAATCAGGTTCAGGATGGTAGACTTGCCGGAGCCGGAATCCCCCACAATGGCGGTCAGCTTCTGATCCGGCACAGTAAAGGAAGCCTGTTTTAACACCGGTTCCCCAGGAACATAAGAAAAGTTCACATGGTCAAATACAATCTCATGGGAGGCTGCCTGTAGCGGCTCCATGCTGCCGGTTTCTTCCGGTTCCTTCATCACAGCCATGATTTTATTTTTCGAGATCATCAGATTCTTATAGCTGGTGAGGTCTACAAAAATGGAATTTGCCAGCTTCGCACAGAACAAAGGCAGCATACAAATCAAAAGATAGGACACGGTATCTAAAGTTCCGGCTGCCCAGGGGCCATAGGCCGTCCAGATCACAACCGGGCAGGACAGCCAGCTCAAAATACCAAATCCCGCACCTATCGGGAGAACCTTGGCTTCATACACAAAGCTGATCCTGCTAAACTCCTGCATGGCATGGATCACGGTTTTGTTTTTCAGACCGCCAACGCCATAGGCCCGGAAAGTCTGGATACCGGATACATACTCCACAATGCTGCTGACATTCTCTGCACAAATATCGTTCTTCTCTTTGCCATACTTCGCTACCTGCCGGAAAGAAAGCCACAATCCGGGGATCAAAAGCAGGTCGGCAATCAGGAGGATCAGCCCGGCTGGAAAGTAGATCGTCATCACAAAAACAATCAACATCAGCGACAGGGCAAAGCTCTTTGCAATGTCCCCGATCTTATGGGTCAGAATTTTTTCATAGTTATTTACATCACTGGTAATGGTGTTGATATAATCGCCTGTCTGCCCTTGTGTAAACCGGGAAAGCGGGATACGCTTGAGATGGTCGCCCATAAACAAGCGGATATTTTTACTGACTTTTGCGCCGCCGATCTGTGCTTTGGTATAGCCATAGCTGTATATCAAAATACGGAGCAGAAAGATAAATGCAATAACACCTGTCAGGACCAGTACACGGTTCATATCAAACTGACCGTCCCATAAAAACCGCATGACGGAATAAAGCAGCATAAACAGGCTACCAGAGAACAGTCCCTCCAGGACAGTCCCTGCAACGCCAATATAAAACTCCCGGTTCTTCTTCCATACGTTATTTGGATTCATTCTGCCCGCCTCCTTCCAGTTGATAAGTAATTCCCCTCGCTGTTTCGTAGTCCTCCCATGCTTTCCGATAATAAGCGTTCTCTTTCCGCACTTCCTCATGGGTACCGACGCTGGTGATCGTATGATTCTCTACCACCGCCACACGGTCGCACATTTTCAAGGCGCTCAGCCTGTGCGCTACCACAATGACCGTCCTGCCTTTGCAGAGGTTCTGAATGGCCTTATCAATTTCCATCTGATTTTCCGGGTCAGAGGCGCTTGTCGCTTCGTCCAGAATCAGGATGGGAGCATTTTTCAAGATCGCCCTTGCAATAGCAATCCGCTGTTTTTCCCCACCGGAGAAACGGGAGCCGAAGCTGCCTACCTTTGTGTCATAACCATCCGGCAGCGACATGATGAAGTCATCAATCTGCGCCTCCCTGGCGGCAGCCCGTACTTCCTCCAGGCTGGCGTCTGAACCCATGCGGATATTTTCCAGTACACTGTCACGGGTAAGGAATGTCTTTTGAAATACAATGGCAATATTCTTCAGGATGGTATCGTAGTTCAGTTCATTCACGTTGATCCCGCCGATCAGCACCTCCCCCTCCTGCACATCATAAAACCGGGAGATCAGTTCAATCACGGTACTCTTGCCCGCGCCGGACTGTCCCACAAGTGCCATGCGTTCCCCATCCCTGATCTTGAGGTTGACGCCTTGCAGGACATCCGTTTTCCCATCGTAGGAAAAACGCACATTCTTAAGCTCAATATCATGGTTTTCCGGGAAGTCCATTCCGCCTTCATAAACAGGAACGTCCAATATTTCTTTTGTTTTGGTAATGGCACCCAGGACATTCGCAAAGTTTGTCCCCAATTCCTGCAAAGGCCGGATCTCCGTCAGATACATGGAGCCGACATAGACGAACAGCAAAAATGCACTGGCCGCCAGGGAGCCTTTCAGAAAGAACATCCCGCCCAGGGGAACCATCAGCAACATCCCACATTCGATCAGAACCACAAAGGTTGCGTAAGGAGGCCCCATTCTCCGGGAGGTTTCATTCCACATGGCATTCTCTTCCTGGATCGCACCGGAAAATTTCTGGAACGATTTGCTCCCCATGTTGTACGCTTTAATCAGTTTCATACCGCTGATATACTCGATCATAACGGAATTGAGCGTTGTAATGGATCGGTTCGCCCGGTCCATCAAATCGTCCGTATTCCGAAACATAACCCCCATTACCACAACGGCCAAAATCAACGGCACCAGGGAAACCAGTGCCAATGGGATATTTACTGTCATCAAATAAATGAAAATTGCTACCGGCCCTACCATATAGCACACAAGGTCTGGAAGGTTATGGGCTAAAAACAACTCCAGCTTTTCAATATCTTCATTCAGAACCGTTTTAATATCCCCGGTCCGCCGCTCATTCAATGTACCAAGGGGGACTTTTGCCAGATGTTCCGCCACCATGCAGCGCACCTTGAACAAAGCACCGTAAGCACCTTTATGGGCCGCCACACCGGAACACCCGAATAAAACAAAGCGCAGGGCCACAGAAACGGAGATCATCATTACCGTCTGTACGACAAGCTCTTTTGTGCAGATATGCTGGAAAGCGGCATCAATCAGGCGATAAATCCCGATATACGGGACAATGATACACAGGCCGCTTGCCATGGCCAGCAGGATTGCCAGCAGCAGCCAGATTTTTTGCTCACCGGCCCATTGAAGCAGCAGTGCAATCCTGTTTTCTTTTTTCTGTTTCATCACTTCACATCTCCTTTCTCTCTGAAACAGAGAACAGTTCCCGGAGCTTTTGAAGGGAATCCATCACAACAGGGATGTCATCCGGCATTTCCCCTTCATCAAAATGCAGGACACGGGAGCAGGTACGGCAGACAAATTCAAAATCGTGGGTGACAATAAAAATGATTTTCCCCTGTTCGGATAACCGTTTTATCAGACCTGCTACCTGCGCCATGCTGTCAAAGTCCAGGCCGCTGGTGGGTTCATCGAACACCAGCAAATCTTTTCCACAGATCATGCTGACTGCCACAGCCACACGTTGCTTCTGTCCACCGGAAAGCGTGTTGGGATGGCGTTCCCGGTAGGCTGTAAGCCCCAATTCCTTCATGGTTTCCTCTACTAAATCTTGATCCGGGTTTCGGATTCCGAAGGAACATTCTGCCCCCACACTCTCCGCAAACAATTCATAGTTCACATCCTGCATAACCATATAAGAGCGTTTCAACCTCGCCTTGTGTTCCATCGGCTGGTCGTCCCAAAGGAACGCGCCTTCACAGTCTTTATGAAGCCCACACAGGGCGCGGGAAAACGTGGTCTTTCCGGCTCCATTATGACCGACCACCCCAATGACTTCCCCCTTTGCCGCAGAAAGAGCAATCTGGTGTAGAATCGTCCGTTTTTTATAGCGCAGAGTAACATCATGGAGTGCTAATGTGGGAGAGGAAACAGGCGGATGACTGGCCGGAGGGAGCACCCTTGCCAGATCAACCGCCCGCAGCCCCATGTGTTCCCGTTCGGTTTCGGGCAGCCGGAGAAATTCCTCCGGCGTGAAAATCCTTGCTATTTCTCCATCTTCCAGATAAACAATGCGATCTGCCAGCTCCATCAGATAATAGAGTCTGTGCTCCGCAATCAAAATGGTTTTCCCCTGGCTTTTTATCAGCCGCAGATGTTCTTTCAATTCCTGGATAGAAGCCATGTCCAGATTCGAGGATGGTTCGTCCAGCAGATAGATTTCCGGGTTCATGGCATAGACAGACGCAAACGCGATTTTCTGTTTCTCCCCACCGGACAATTCAAAAATATTGCGGTTCCGTAGCTTTTCAATATGCAAATCTTTTGTTGTCTGTTCTACCCGTTCCTCCAGTTCCTTTACCGGCCTGGCTTCATTTTCAATTCCAAACGCAATCTCACTGTCCGTATCCACATTGAAAAACTGCGTCCGGGGATTCTGAAAGACGGAGCCCACCTTTGCGGCGATCTGATACATGGGCAGGTTGCTGATTTCCTGTCCGTCCACCAGCACACGCCCTTGAAGTTCTCCCTGGTAAAATTGTGGAATCAGGCCGTTTACCAGCCTTGTGACCGTTGTTTTTCCACACCCGCTACGGCCACAGAACAAGACACATTCCCCGTCTGCAATTTTCAGGCTGATTCCATGCAGACCGCCATGCTCCTGTCCCTCATAAGAAAATGATACATTTTCAAATTCAATCACCCGGTCACACCTCCCCGCATACATAATTCAAAAATAAAGAAAGCAACAGCAATCAACATCGCCATCCAATCTGCAATCCCGCATTTTATCTGGACAAGGCAGGTCCGGGGATTGGGATTCTCAATCCCGCGAGTAACAGAGGCAATGGAAAGCTCGTCCGCTGCTTTGGAGGCCATCATCATCAGCGGCACATAAATACACTCTACCGTCATCCCCGGATGGGAAAGGAATCCGCCCAGGGAGGGCGATACATCCCGCATCCGCATGGCGTCCTTAACAAAATGCCAGTCCTCCTGGATAGTTGGAATATAGCGCAGCATGACCGCAAATGTAATGACAAATTTTTTCGGGGCATGGATGCGGTTCATGGCAGATAAAAACTCGCTGACTTTCGTTGTGGACAGGACAATCCCTGCCAGCATCCCACAAGCATAAACTTTATGGTACAGTCCAAGGAACGCAACAAACATGGTCCGTAGCGTCCCCGTCATGGCCGCCATGATCCAGACCGTCAGTACACAGACCACGGCATAAAAGCAAACCCCTTTTATGGAATATTTCCACTTTCCGCAAAGCACTCCCAATACAGCAATCAGCAGGACAAGTGCAAACTGATACGAAAGGGAAGGTGCGAACATGGAACACAGTACGCACATTAAAATAAGAAAGAGCTTGGCCCGCGGGTCAAGCCAAAGCCCTTTCTGGACGGTGTTACCCATCATGCTGTAATACCTGCTTTTTCAAACTGCTTCTTCAGCATTTTGCAGCCCACAAATGCACTGATAGAAGCTGTTACAAGGAGAGCGGCAAACATGGCAATAAAGATTCCCGCGTTTGCGGTCGCCTGCATGGTGTCGATATAGCTTTGCTCGGTTCCATTTCCCAACATGGTCTGTGCCCAGCCCTGGGGATCAGCGAAGAAAACAAGGTACGACCCTGTTCCGCCCAGGGAGAAAAGGATATAGGACAGGCTGTTGATTTTCTTGCTCTTGTACTGCTTTGTACCGGCGACAAAATCCGCTACGACGGCCATAATGAGATAGCCCAGCGCAAACGCCCAGTGCATACCGGTGACAAACCAGATGA
Source organism: Ruminococcus sp. D54t1_190329_F1 (assembly GCF_015551645.1). Lineage (NCBI taxonomy): Bacteria > Bacillati > Bacillota > Clostridia > Eubacteriales > Oscillospiraceae > Ruminococcus > Ruminococcus sp. D54t1_190329_F1. The sequence goes on along the minus strand of NZ_JADNDC010000020.1, from coordinate 52,165 downwards.
TGGCCATTATAACGCCCATGATCGTGATACTCCAGCGCTTATGTACTTTTGCGATCATCAGCAGATAAACCGGCCCGGCAAGCAGAGCACTCCCGGCGGGCATGAAAAAGGTCAGCATCGGGTTGGTAGCAAAAAAGACGCCACCCACCATGATGAATACGAACAAAAGTGCGGTGAAAATCCCTGTTGTTACTAAGTCCTTGACGGACAATCCTGCCTTTGCATTTACTTGATTACTCATATTTTTTCCTCCTGCTTCAAGAACGGTTGACCTACCGCCTGAAATCTGTTATATTATGATTAGTTGCTGCTAACCACGGTCTATATGATACTAACTTTCCGGGCGGTCTGCAATACGTTCCGGGCATCTTCGTCCTTTCATTGCAAAGCTCCGTCCAATCGTTTCAAAGGAGGCCGTCATTTGAACAATAGCATTATTGCGGATTACTATGAGCCGCTTTTAACAGATAACCATTTTATCCCGGTAGATAGCAATAACCGCTTCAATTCTGCCGGACAATGCTGGCGGTTATCGCCTGAATTTGGGGAAGGCCTTTACTGGGTCTATGCGAAAAAAGACCTGTACGACATTAAAATCCACGATTTCTATTTTCACGAAGATTTCTTCATGGAATTTAACCTGCCAGAAGCCTTAAGCATTACCCAGTATGAATCTATCTCCGGGGAGGAATTAAATCCCTATCGGCGGATGTCTGCCGGATGTATTAAAGCCTTTATCGGCGGTTATAAGCCATACAAGGCGCTGATCCACAAAAAAATCCCCATCCGTTCCATCGGTATCGAAGTCATGCCGGCATACTATGAGGATTATCTCCAAAAGCAATATCCAGGGGATTATATCAGCCCGCTTGCAGCTTTCCGGCAGATCGATCAGACAACAGATTTCCCAGCTATGGCTAAATTGCTCCATGAAGTAAAGGTCTACCGTGGGGATGGGATTGCCGCAGGATTATTCTATGAAGCGAAAGTAGCCGAGGCCGTATCTCTTGTCGTGGAAGAACAGAAAAAAATTCTGTCCCGTAAAGAGAAACGTTTGTCCGAGCAGGATGTGGCGCAACTGAAAAATGTGATTGCTTATCTCAATGACCACTATGCTTTTGATATTCCATTAGAACGTCTTGCAAAAATCGCCTGTATGGGAACCACTAAGCTGAAAACATCTTTTAAGCAGCTGCAAGGCTGCACGATCACAGAGTACATTCAACAGCGCCGCATGAGCCAGGCAGAGCATTTGCTGATCGATACGGATTTCACAATGGGACAGATTGCGGAAATGATCGGTTACTCTACTTCTAGCCGGTTTGCGGAATTATTTCGCAAGAGTACAGGCCTCCTGCCGATTGAATATCGGAAAATGGCTCAGCAAAAATAAATTCACAATGTAATGCCACGACAGATCACTCTACAACGGAGTTTCAGTCGTGGCATTTTTCTGCTTTTCTTTACGGATATAGCCATTTTCCCCTTTCCAAATTGTAGTATTAGTAGAGAGAAAAATAGAAGGTAAGGCTTGATAACAAGCACAGCAAGCGAGTACCCGCTTGCGATTTTTCGTATTTTCAGATCTCTTGACCGAAAATGAAAAATGTTTGTTGAGATAATCTCAAACTCTTATGAAGAATGGAGGCAGCGCATGGCGAACCGGAAACGGAATATCCAGATGAATTTTTATGTCACAGAGAATAAAAAACGGCTCATAGATGAGCGGATAAAACTGCTAGCCTCCCTATTCGATTGTCAATGTACTTGATGAAGGAGGAAAACTTGTCCTTCTTATTAACACTGACAAAAAAAGCAAAAAACAGGCGCATCAAATGAAACTTTATCAAAAATATTTTCCGAGCTGCTTTAAGCCACGGCGGATACTGTCTCGAACACGGCTTGAATCTACACCTTCTACTTCGGCAATTTCATTTACCGTCATTCCCAGATAGTATCGGGCATAAATTCGCTTTGCCTGTTTCTCCGGCAGCTTCATCACAGCGGCATAGACCTGCTCCTGAAACTGTTTTTCCTCCAGAAGCATCTCCGGTGTCTGCGGCTTCAACAGCACTGCATTTTCAATGCCATTCTCGCAATCCAGAGAATACTGTGCTTTATAACGATACATCTTTCGCTCATACGCAGCCTCCGCACGTTCAGCTGCTCGAATAGTCTCCATTACTTCCTCTGTCACATCTACAAAAAAGTCTGTTGTATAAACATCAGGATAAAGCTCCCGAAGGTTAATTTTCTTCATTATGTACCTCCATTTCGATTCACGGGTGATTGACGGGTGAATCGAATGGAGGTGGGGAACGGCAGCGACGTACTTCGGGAACTTTCCCGAAAAATCGACAGCAAAAAGCGCCAGCTCCACACAATGGGAAACTGGCGCAACAAGAACAGTCATTATTATGCTGAATCACATGGAACGATAATGCCGATGCAATGCTATACTTGCCCGGAGGAGGGGCAATGCTTTTTTTAATTGATGTAGATCATGGGAGCTTTGAAAAAGCAAAAGAGACACGGCAAATAACCTCCAAGCGGCTACCGTGTCCCTGCAAGTCGTCATTAGTTTGTGTAAACGCAAAGAAACGGCGGCTCTGAAATTGTCCTTCAAAACCGCCGATTGAGTTCAAACCTTAAAATAGCGCACGAAATTATCTGCCCCAGTCAACGGTTTTTTTCTTTCCCCGGACGGGGCAGATAACTTATTATGCAGAGCGGAGCCGGTGTGCGCTAATCGGTTCCCCGCATTTTTTCCTTTAACTTCTGAAAGGATGTATCACTGATTACATGTTCTATCCGGCAAGCGTCCTGCTCCGCCGTTTCTCTGTCTACGCCAGCAGCCACAAGCTGCTCCGTAAAGAATTGATGGCGTTCATAGATTTTCTCTGCCACCTCCCGGCCTATATCGGTCAGGTGGAGAAATCCATCCTCGTCCATTGTCAGAAAGCCGCCATCCCGCAGAACGCCCACCGCATGACTGATACTCGGCTTTGAAAAGCCCATGTGCCGAGCAAGATCAATGGAGCGGACCATGCCCTGCTTCTTTTGAAGAATCAGCACAGCCTCCAGATAATCCTCCCCGGACGCATGAATCTTCATCGGTTCCTCCTTTATGCAAGGCTCCAGCCGGAAGCCTTTTTACGGATATTTACAAAATCCTGATAAATCCCGGCTTTTGCCATAAGCTCGTCATGGGTTCCCTGTTCGCTGATCCGTCCATCAGAGATCACCAAAATCTGATCTGCCTGACGGATGGTATTCAGGCGGTGTGCAATCACAAGTAATGTTTTACCCTTTACCAGCTCATTGATTGCCTCCTGGATATAGCTTTCATTATCGGTATCAACACTTGCAGTCGCTTCATCCAGAATGACAATCGGTGCGTCCTTCAAAATGCATCGGGCGATAGAGATTCTTTGCTTTTCGCCGCCGGACAGAGTAGCGCCGCCTTCACCTATGACTGTCTGGAATCCATCTGGCAGCGCCATGATAAAATCATAGCAGCGGGCTTTTTTTGCAGCCTCATAGACTTCTTCCTCGGTAGCGTCCGGTTTACCCATGCTGATATTGTTGTAAATGGTATCCTGGAACAAGTACACCCTTTGGAAAACCATGCTGATCTGTTCCATCAGTTCGGCGAGAGGTATATCCCGAATATCTGTACCGCGGATTGTCACTTTGCCGGATTTCACATCCCACAGCCGCGCCAGAAGGTTCGCAATCGTGGATTTGCCACCGCCAGACGGTCCCACAAGTGCGGTCATGGTATTCTTCTGCATAGAGAAGCTGATGTTGTGCAGGACTTCCTTGTCCTGATAGGCGAAGCCCACATCGCTAAATTGTACTTCTGGCTGATCTGGCTGTGCCTGTGACAGAATATGTTGATTTCCGTTATCGGGAAGTTCGGGCTCGTCCAAAACAGCTTCAATGCGGTCTAATGCGGCATTCATCACGGTCAGTCGGGTTGCTTCTCCATAAAGAGCTTTCAGAGGTCCAAAGAGATCAAAGACAAACAGCAGCACGCCCAAAAGATAAGCCAGGGAGAGTACGCCTTCCTGATGTAAAAAAACGGATAAACCGAAGATAGCGGCAATACCCACGCCATAGAGAATGTTTAAGCCAGTGGTCCACGGTGTCATTTTCTGCTCAAACTTCGTATTGACATCCCTTGATTTTTTGAAGTTTTCCGTTAATTCGTCAGATTTTTCTCCGAGCAGATTGTAACTTTTGATAACCCCAATTCCTTCAGCAAAAGACAAGACCGCATCCGTCAAATTCTCGCTTTGGTTTTGACGCCCGACAGCCTCCTTGAAGGAAACCTTATTCATATATTTTGCAACCAGTGATGCCAGCAAGGTAATGATTACCGCAATCAGCCCAAGTCTCCAATCCAGTACGAACATAAAAACAGCTAAAACCAAAGTAGACAGCATATAGCTCATCATGTTGCCAATGGTACTCATAGAAACTTCCTCAATGAATACCATATCCGTACTGAGAACAGAGCTGATTTTGCCAATATTCCCCGATGTAAAGTAACCCATCGGCATTTTTCTTAAATGATTTCCCAACTCCATCCGTTTATCAGCAAAGATCATAAATCCAGCGGCACTTTGCAGACGGTCGCTCAAATAGTGAACCACTGTCTGAACCACTACAACAGCTAATAATCCAAGTCCGACAAACAGACAGGTCTTTCCAGTCAGCGTATTATCAGCAAACCCGGCCAAGACGATAAACGCCATGAAGATCGGCATTTTGGAGAGAATGGACTCGACAAATGCACATAGAAATGCAGCCTGAATACGGCTTTTATACCTCCCGGAGAGGTTCAGGATTCTTGAAATCAATGCAAACATTTATCTTCCCTCCTTTGCAGTAGATACTTTCCACTCGGTGCTGTCCTGAGCCGCTTTCCACAACTTTTGGTATTCTGGGCAAGCTTGAATCAACTCCTGATGTTTTCCGGTTGCCACCATCTTTCCGTGATCCATAACGCATATTTGATCTGCGTTCATTATAGCGGGAAGTTTGTGAGCGATAACTACCAAGGTTTTTCCCTCCACCAGCTCCGCAATAGCAGCCTCCATTTTTTCCTCATTTTCTGGATCAGCATAGGCCGTGGCCTCGTCAAGCACTACAATCGGGGCATCCTTCAATATTGCCCGCGCCAGGGAAATCCGCTGGCGCTGCCCCCCGGAAAGCATTTTCCCCGCATCGCCCGCCATGGAGTGAATACCTTGCGGCAGCTTTTCCAGAAACTCCATACACTGGGCTTTCTTCGCCGCCTGCATTACTTCCTCATCGGTAGCATCCAAACGTCCAAGACGGATATTTTCCAGCAGGGAGGTGTTAAACAGGTACTGATCCTGAGCCACATAGGAAATGCGGCTGTTCAATGTCTCCAGGCTCATATCACAAAGTTTCTGCCCGCCAATGGAAATGCTCCCTTTCTGCGGGTCATAGTAGTGGATCAACAGTTTTGCAAGGGTGCTCTTGCCAGAACCGGATTCACCAACTAGGGCAGTTTTTTGTCCTGCTTGTGCCACAAAGGTAATATCGTGGAGGACTTCGTTTTCCGCTATTATCGGTTTCCCATCTGGGCCAGGCTGTGTCGTCTGATACGCAAAGGAAACATGATCGTAAGAAATGTTAAAATCCTGTCCGTGGAAATCATCCTCAGCAGCTTGCAGCGGTGCCGTATTTAACATCTGTTCAAGTGCCGTGATCTTATAATTCAGATTCGGAATCGTCTCCATAAAGCCCAGTGCTTTCAGGAGAGGAATCCCAATGCTGAGGGAAAGGCAGAGGACTAAAATCAAATCAGGTAAAGTGCTTATGCCACAGAGAACAAACCATGCCCCAAGAGGCAAAGTCAGAATAACAGTGCAGGGCAGTAGACTTCCGTATATCGCCATCCAGGGCCAGGCGGCCTTATACCATGCCAAGGTATAATCCCGATAGTCCGTTACATCCTTGCGGAAGTTCTCGTAAGATTCACTCTCCCGGTTGAAAACCTTGACAACCTCCATACCATTGATGTACTCAATGATCGTGTTGTTCATTTTCTGTGCAGACTGATAGTAGGGACCCATGCGCTTCATTCCAACAGAGTACATAATGACCATGGAGAGCAGGCTGATCGGGATAGAGGCCAAAGACATAAGAGCCAGTTTCCAGTCCGCACAAAACATAGCAACATAAATCATCAGCGGGATCAGTAAATTTGCGATACCCTCCGGGACTGAATGAGCAAGGAGCAATTCCAAGCTGTCCACATCATCGACAAACAGCTTTTTGATTGTCCCTGTCCCTTTTTCCTCCACAATGCCAAGGGGAAGTTTCTCAAACTTCTTTTGCAGAGATACCCGCAGCCGGAACAATGTGTTATATGCTGCTTTATGAGAAATTGATAATCCCCATCCATAAAAAAACGCCTGCAAAACAAGACAGATCAAAACCCCTATAACACGGAATAAAACAAATTCTGTTTCAACAGAATCGCCAATAACCAATGGCGAAATGACCTGATAGGCCAGCACAAAAGGCAGGATGCCCATAAGAACGCTGACCAGTACGACAACCGTGGCCACATACATATTTTTCTTATATGGCCCTGCGTACTCAAAGATTTTTTTGAACATAAGCCCTCCTTATATTGAGCCGTACTGTCTGTGCTTCAAAAACAAGAGGCCGCCAAAGTAAAGCGGCCTCTTATCATTATCTTTCTGTCCAGTCAAGGCGGCCCTGACATTCATAATTTCTAAAATTCACTGGCGGATTCGGAAAAAATCCAAAACCTTTTTACTGCCGGATTCGTCCAATGGATAGCTTTCTTTTACTTGCCCTTTTTCCATATGGACTACATACGAACATCCCGCCATCACCAACTCCGGATCATGCGTAATAACAAGAAGCGTTTTGCCCTGATCCGCGAGTGACTTCAAACTCCGCGCAACTTCCCGCATATGTTTGAGATCAAGCCCGCTTGTTGGTTCGTCAAACACAATGATCTCCCGGTTACTCACAATGGCAGACGCAATCGCTACCCGCTGTTTTTGCCCGCCAGAAAGAGAAAGCGGGTGCCTGTCTTTATATTCCAGCAGATCAAACTGTTTAAGGACTTTATCCACAACAGTTTCATCCTTGTTGTCCATGCTCAGAAGCACTTCATCCGCCACGCTTTCGGTAAATAGCTGATGGCTGGTATCCTGCATTACCATGTAGCAATGTTTGAGCCGGGCTTTCCAATCAAGGGTTTTCCCGGCAACCTGCAAAAAGCCACACTTCTTTTCCAGTCCGCAAATACAGCGGGCCAGAGTAGATTTTCCAGCGCCATTCAGACCGATAATGGCAATCGTTTCTCCAACAGGCAGTTCTGCACTCGGAATATGGAGACTTTCCGGTTCCCGCTTTTTATACGCAAAGCAAAAATTTTGAAATTCCATATGTTTAGCTGTATGCGCCTGATACTGATTCGCAGGCTTCAACTTCGAGAGAGAAAACGGCCGCAGCCCCATTTCTTTTCGAGTGCCATCCGATAAGCTGTCAAATTCAGCAGGCGTGTATTCCCGTTCAATCTCCCCATCTTTTACATACAGCACACGATCTGCAAGATCGTGAAGGTAGTAGAGGCGGTGTTCTGCAATCAGAATTGTTTTGCCCTGCTTTTTCCAGAGGCTCAGGACCTGCCGCAGGTCATCAATAGCAGCCATATCCAAATTAGAAGATGGTTCGTCCAGGACCATAATTCCCGGCAGCAATACACTTGATGAAGCACAGGCTATTTTTTGCTTTTCGCCTCCGGACAGAGCAAACACGCTTCGCCCCATCAAATCTTCAATATGATAATCGGAAACTGTCCGGTCAATCCTTTTCAGGATATCCTCCTGAGGATAGCCTAAATTTTCACAAGCAAAGGCTAATTCACTATCCGTATCCACGTTGAAAAACTGACTTTTGGGATTCTGGAATACAGATCCCACCATAGCAGCCAATTCATAAAGCGGCGTATCTGATACGCTTTTTCCGTCCAGAAGGACATCGCCCTCTAAATTGCCCTCGTAATAATGAGGCACCAGCCCGTTTACCAAACGGGTAATCGTTGTTTTCCCACAGCCGGATTCTCCCGTGAGTAAAACAAATTCCCCTGTGTTTATGGTGAGATTGACATTTCTAATCCCTCCGCCGCTGGATTCTTCACCATAAGAAAAAGAAACATTTTGAAAATCTATCATGGCAAAATCCCTCCTGCGGAAATTATCGGGGAAGCAATCGCCCAAAACACTACAAAGCAACAAAACAAGATCAGAACCACATCGGCAAAATTGAATTTAAGCTGGCAAATGTTTGTGCGTTTGACAGGAGCGCCGAGGCCACGGGTAATTGCCGCAGCGGAAAGTTCCTCACCGATTTTCACGGAGCAGGTAATCATCGGGATCAGCTTATACTCCAATATTTTTGAAGATTTTTTCCCTCCAAGTTTAATCCCACGCATTTTCATAGCGTCACTGATTGCTTCTGACTCCTGAAAGACAGTTGGAAAGAAGCGGAACATGACCGTTAAGGGGATCGTCACTTCTTTAGGCATATGGATTCTTTCCATGCCGGAAATCAATTCACTGACCGTTGTTGTTTTCACTGCATAGGCAGCAATCGCAACACTGGGAAGGATTCGGCAGAAGAATCCGGTTGTAAACAGAACGAGGAAATTCAATATCCCCGTAAGGTGCGGCAAAACATAAATTTGAACAGCATAAAAAGCAGAAAACACAGCAATATAGCCCACAGCTTTTACACATTGCTTCGAGGTAAGCAGCAATATAGCCGGAACCGTACAAAGAGCAAGGCGGATCAGCCCCATAGCTTCTCCGCCTGTTCCGCCCATGACAAAAATGCTTATGATGAAGATGAGCAACAGTTTTGTACGCGGATCGAGCCGTAACCCTTGTTCTGTTTTTTTGCTGAGCAGAATTTCCCGCGCCATTATGCAATACCGGCACGCTGGAAGTGCTTTTTGCAAATGGCTTTCCCAATCATACCTCCGACAAGGCCAAACGCAAAGCAGGCAACCAGCAGAATAGGCGCAATCCACATAGGCATATATGTATTAAGGGTAGCTGCATATTCAGCGCCGTATCCTTCAGTCAACATTACCATATAGCTTTCACGGTTCAGGAAAATGGGAGCAAAGTTGCCAAACACCCAGATGCTGAACACACCGCAGGAAAGAACTGTACTCTTTGCACTTTTGTAGTCCGCCTTTTTCAGGATCACGTCGGCCAACAGGCCGCCAACGAGACCAGTTACCATGGTAAGATAGCCGTTGCCGAAGAACACCATGATTAGGCCAATCAGGAAACCCATGATTGCAGTCATCCCGAATTTTTTAGCCTTTGTAACATACAGCATATAGGGGATGCCGCCAATCAAAGGGCACAGCACCGCCATCAGCGGAATAAAAATGGGGATGAAGCCAAGCATCGCCACCAGCATAACAATCACGACATAGATGACGGTGTAGATGCCGATAGTAATTAAATCTTTTCCCTCAAGCCGGGAACTTTTTTTCTGGGAACTCATACCAGTATCCTCCTTATCTCTGAGAAAATGAAAATGTGGTGTGGTTAGCTTCTTCTAACCACACCACATATAATAACAATTTGCACCCACGATTCCAACCCAAAACCAATTTTATTCTACCCAAAATCAGTATTTTTGCGTTTATCCAATCGTAGCTTCTGCTTTATAGTTTTTCGGATTCACTCCGTATTTCCTTTTGAACGCCGCTGCGAAATTGCTCGCTTTTGAATATCCCACCAGTATAGCCACCTGGCTGACATTCAAATTACTTTCTAACAGCAGGCTTGCCGCCTTTTCTAACCGCTGGTCGATGACATACGCATGAACCGATGTTCCGAACAGGGAGGAAAAGCCCTTCGTCAATTTTGAAGTGCTGATATTGACCTGCCGCGCCAATTCCTCGCAGCTCGGAGCCAGGGCAAGCTGGCTGTCAATAATTCGCTTTGCCTCTATGATGGAATCTCGGTCACTTCTGGAAATTGCAACGTAGGTTGACGCGAGAATACTCAGCTCCAGGACCTCGCTCAAATATACCGATAGCAGCTCAAAGACCTTGCTTTCCAGAAACAGGTATCCCAACCCGCCACGATATTGCGTGAAGTCTTGCAGCTCCGCAAAAATGTGTTCCATATAGGGCGTGATATTCACCTTTGATATGCCGTCCAATAATTTTTTCCGATAGACCTCGATCTCACCAGCCTCAAAGTAGTCATTCAGAATCTTATAGAAATAGGATAGAGGTATTTTCACATTTTTGAAAAGGAAATCGCTCTTTTTAGAATAGCACATATATTCCATTTTCCCGTGGCCGCGATAAATACAGGATTCACCCTTTTGTATGCTGGCACTTTGCCGGTTGTCTGCAATATTCCAGGAAACACCGTCATTGAAGCAGAACAGCATTTGTATGTATTCTTCACTGCTCACTCCCTGCACGTTCATATCCGAAAAGTAATTCATTCTCCAGTCTGAAACAACTGCTCCCTGTTTCGTGACGATCTGCGAAATCTGACCGGTTCCCATGTCTGCCGGAATATCTATGGTGATCGTCTGCGGTGAATTAGAGAGCAGATCACGATAAAGATTATTCATGTATTGATTTGTCATGTATGAGCGCCCTCCTTATGGTTAGTCAATGCTAATCATAGTTTACAACACCAACCTGGAAAAGTCAATTTGTATTCCTTGTGTATACCGCAGAATCCATTTCACATCAAAACATCGTAGATACCACTTCAATGCTATTTCAAAAACGTAGTGGCAATTAATTTACGAATTATGCCTACTCATCGTACATTTTTATCCTTTTGCATTATTATTTCTTTGTTCTTATTATCATTTGCAGCATTATCTCTCAAATAATTTTCAAATGCATCTGCATTATACTGATACTCCTGCGGTTCAGCGACCATCGGTGAATATACAATCTCTGCTTCCACTCGCTCAGCTTCTGCCCTCTCCGGTTCCGTCTGTTCCTGCACCTTAGCATTCTCCATATGCTTTTCCTTATCAATCTGCACATTCATAGCCAGATTATCCAGCTTATCAATCGAAGCATCCAGATGAAGCTCCATTGATAAAAGCGTATGCTTTACCGCTTTCATCGGAGCAAGCACCGCTTTTGTTATCATATGCTTCTGCTCTTTCTGAGAATAATCCACTTCCGGCTTATCCGCAAAAGTACGGAATACATTGGCTGCTGTCTGTCCTGCCTCACGAAGTCCTTTTCCAAGAAATGCAGTTTTAGCTATATCCTTATCCGTAGTTCTGATTGCTCCTCGTACATTCTCCCGGATATTAAGAAGTTTATTCTTTATTTCTAAGAACTCTGATACTCTGTATAATGCTTCTCTGCCTTTTACCTTTGCTTCATCTACAATGCTTTTTGCAGTATATTTCACCTGCACTTTCACCTGAAACACCTGTGATTTTATCTGCTCACATCTGGCATTAAGTCGCTCCTGTGCTTCCGACAATGCCTTTTTAGTATTATTGACAAGGGTATCCTCCTGCATTTCTTTGATCTGATTCTGCATATTGGTGAGTTCTTCCGTCATGGAATCAATCTTTTTCTCCAGTCCATCCACATAGCTGCATATCTCAAATACATCATTTGCCTGCTCTTTCATGGCATTCTTCTTTAATAAGTCGAGAAGTTCCCTTATAACCTCCTCATTGGTAAGTGTTTTTCCTGCTTCTATATCCATTCTGTTTCCTCCATTCTGTAAATGGGGCAGCCTTGGCCGCCCCTGTAACATGATTACTAATTATCGAAAGGGCGTTGCCTCTTTGTCCTTCTCTTTATCGGGATTGCCATGATGTTTCTCGGCACTCTCCCTCGCCTTTTCGTTGCTCTTATCCTTTGCTTTCTCATATTCAGAGATAATCTCATTGTAGAGTTTTTCCCTGAAATCCTTTGTGACCGGATAGCAGACATCCTGATAGATTGGCTTACCCTGCTCATCCACCTGCTTTGTCTTATAAGAAGGCATTGATACAAAGATTTTCTCTTTACCCTGCACGATATTGATATTATTTACGATGAAACTGTTTTCAAAATAAATGCGTGCAAGTCCCTTGATGTTACTGCCTTCCCTCTCATAAGGTGTCACAGTTACGGAAAACTCCGGCATTTCCTGTGTACGCTCCTGCTTCTGTGTCTCCTCTTTCTCCGGTTCCTTAATTCTTGCATAGGTATCAAGGATATTGGTATAGAGTTCCTCTCGAAACTCTGCTGTGATAGGATTGCACACATCCTTATAGATCACACCGTTGCTTTCATCACGCTCATTGGAGCGGTATCTTGGCATTGATACGAAAAGCTCTCCCTTGTCCTTATTCTCAAGGATTGCAATATTGGTAATCTTAAATGAATCACCGAATACTACTGTTGCAAATCCTTTGATGTTGCTGCCCTCTTTTGCTCTTACTTCGTTTACTTTAATTGAATACTTCATATGCTATTCCTCGCTTTCTTTTTGTTCTTTGTTTTGCTCCGGTATGATAAGCTCACACCAAAGCTGTTCTATCTGTTCACAAGACAATCTGCCATTAAGCCAGTTGCCAAGTGTAACAACCATTCCGTCCTGCTCGTAATAGAGCCACTCCTGTGTTTCGATGTTCCCCTCATATACAATAGTCACATCAAAATCAGGCATAAATAATCCTTCCTCATCATCCCATACACAGGCTATCCCCTGTCTGAGTGTCAGATTCAGGCTTTCGACATACACAGACCAGCCGCTTACGACTATCTGAAAGTCATCATCAATCTCAGCAATATCATCCTCTATGTCGATTAGCTCTTCCATCTCCGATACTGCCTCTTCTATATCACCTAGCCGATATCTCTTATTCATCCATCACCACCTCCTTATAAATGCATCTGACCACAAAACGCATGCTTCCTTTCTGGGAACAGGTAAAAAGAGTTAGTTCTTTTTCATTGCCCTGTGTCTTGATGCTGTTATCATACGGATTTACTACCTCTGTCTCTGTTACCTCATAGATATGCTTCAGCCCATTTTTGTCGGTTATCATCACTTCATCGCCTATGGATATCTGACTTAGTGGTGTAAAAAATGTGCCATATCTGCTGCCGTTGTGACCGCACAATACACAGTTGCCACTCTCACCGATTCCTGCTGTTTCTTCTATATGACCAATCCCGGCATTAAGTACTTTACTTGTGGTTCCTTCCATTACCGGATACCTGATATCTAAGCCCGATATCTCAATGATGCCGATAACACCGCCTTCTTTAAGAATGGCTTCATCCTCTTTACTAATGGAGGTTTGCTCTTCCTCCACATCTGTTTCTTCATCGTAATCATCCTCCAATGTCTGCTCAAATTCACTTATGAGCTGTTCTGTCTGTTTTTCTCCGGTTGCCCGCCAGAAAAAAGGGACTGCCATAATGGCAATCCCCGCTGTAATCAGTAGTCCTGCGACCACTTTTCTTATGCTCATATTATTCACTCTCCTATCGTGTTCTGCCCTCTCTGTCCGCTTGATAAGCACCTTTATCCTCTGCAACAATTGCTGCAGATTCCATTCTGTCATCAGCTTCTCTTTCTTCCTCCGGTCCGCTCAGGTCTGCATCCACAGCCTTTGCGTTCTCAAGGTCAAGCTGGGCATTCAGTTCACACTGCCTAGCCAGCTTCTCATTCAGTTCCTCATTGTACGCAAATGGCTTGTCATACTCTGCCTTTGATGCTTCAAGGTCATTCTGGTACTGCTCAATCTTCTTTTCCAAGAAATCAATGTTCTCATGGAGTCCATTGAACAGGTTTTCCAGCTTTACCATGCTGCCGACAGGACTTGTGGAAAGTTCTGCCTTGTACTCAGTCTTTCCACGAAGCACCATATAATTGATGCCAAGGAAGTTCTTTTCCACAAGCAGCTCAAATCCATGGAACTTGCCGATTGCAGTTGTCTCTCCGGTCTTACATTTACTGATTGCTTCAAGCATCATCGTTCCGCCATCCACACGCTCTGTGTAAGTCGCTTTGCCTATGGTAATGGCAAATTCCGGATTATCAATCAGCTCTTTATCCCTTGCCTTTACATCCTCTCTTACATTGGCAAGCTTTTCTGTTGCTGTCTTAATAAGCTTCGGGTACTTAATCATAAAGTTATCCTGCAATCCATATCTCTGATTGTCATAGGATGCCTTTAAGAGCTTTAATCTCTGGACATCATTGTCAATCTCCATCTTTTCCTTGATTAAAGGATTGCCTGTGGCAACCGCTTTAATCTCTGCATAGGAAAGTGTTGCCTCATCGATATCCTCACAGCTTCGGCTTACAGCCTTGCTTGTCATGACCTGACTGATGAATCGCTGCTTATTTTCAACAAGCGACCAGTTGTATGCATCAAAAGTTCCTTTGGTGACATATCTATAGATTGCCACCTCTTCATTTTCGTTGCCCTGCCTGATGCCTCGTCCTTCCCTCTGTTCAATGGAGCTTGGCTTCCAAGGACAGTCCACATGATGCATTGCAACCAGATGTGTCTGAACATTAACGCCAGTACCACATTTATCTGTAGAACCTATAAGCACTTTTTTCTTACCTGTTCTCATTTCCTTAAATAGTGCATCCCTCTGTGCGTCGGTCTTTGCATCATGGATAAATGCTATCTCCTCTGCCGGAATACCATACTGTATCAGTGTTTCCTTCAGATAATCGTAGATGGTAAAATCCTTATCCGGTCCCGGTGTGCCGATATCCGAAAAAATAAGCTGGCAGCCTATATGACCGTTGGCATTTCCTTTCTCATATTCTTTCCATACATTCTCCGCTACCTTATTGAGCTTTCCATCTGGATTATTTGGTGCGTCCTTATCAATCAGCCTTGCATCTGTTCCGAGTAATCTTGCCTCATGAGTAATCTTTAGGAAGTTGTCCACACTTGGATCAACTCCACCACCTCTGATACGCTCTGCCCTCACAACAAAGTCTTCCATAACCTGCTTTACATACCAGTCAGGCTCTGACTCCACTATGATAGGCTTGCCGCCACGAAGAGCCGGCACATCAAGGTCAAGCATGTCTGCGGTCTGCACATCTGCTACTTCACGAAAGATATTCATAAGCTCCGGCAGATTCGTAAACTTATTGAATCTGCTTTTAAAACGGAAACCGCTTCCCTCTACAGTAAGCTCCAGTGCTGTTGTCACTTCACCAAAGTTCGCTGCCCAGGAATCAAAGTGATAAATCCCCATCTCTTCAAGTGCCGCTTTCTGTAAGTAAAGCTGCATGACATACATCTCACACATGGTATTGGATATTGGCGTACCTGTCGCAAACACAATGCCTCTGCCATCATTTATCTCAGACAAATACTGGCATTTAAGCTGCATATCCGTTGACTTCTTCGCTCCACTGCTGCTGATACCTGACACATTATTCATCTTGGAAAAAATCGCAAGGTTCTTAAAATTGTGCGCTTCGTCAACCATGATAGAGTCCACACCAAGTTCCTCAAAGGTTATAAGGTCATCCTTCCTGCTCTCATCTGATAAGGATTTCAGCTGCTCCTCCAGCTTTTTCTTCTGGCTTTCCATCTGTTTTACAGTCCAACGCTCCCCGTTACGCTCCTTCATCTCATCAATCGCATAGCTGATTTCATCAATCTGCTCATTGAGCATTCTTTCCTTTCTCTCTGCTGAGATCGGGATTTTTTCAAACTGCGAGTGCGACATGATGATACAGTCATAGTCACCTGTTGCAATCCTTGATACGAACTGCTTCCTGCGGCTCTTTTCAAAATCACGCTCTGTGGCAACTAAGATATTTGCTGACGGATAAAGCCTTAAAAACTCTGATGCAGTCTGCCCGATAAGCGGCTTTGGAACAACCATGATTGTCTTATTGGCAAGTCCTAGTCTCTTCTGCTCCATACAGGCAGCCATCATCTCAAATGACTTTCCGGCACCGACACAGTGTGCAAGCAGTGTATTTCCTCCGAGAAGGATTCTTGCCACCGCATTCTTCTGATGAGGCTTTAGCTCAATCGCCGGATTCATTCCCGGAAACTGTAAGTGGCTTCCGTCATACTCACGCAGACGGATGTTATTGAATGTCTCGTTGTAATACTCCACATACTTCTGTCTACGCTCCGGCTCTGCAAACAGCCACTCCTTGAACTTCTCCCTGATCATGTTCTGCTTTTCCCTTGCAAGCATTGTCTCGTTCTTATTGACTTCGTAATGATATTTGCCATCACCGTCATCAATCCTGTCCCTTACTGTTACAGTTTTAAGATTCAGCGTATCCTCAAAAATAGAATAAGCATCCATGCGGCTTGTACCATAAGTCTTAGTAGCTGCCACTGAATGCTTATCCATGCTCTTATTCTCGATGAACCATTCCATGCTCATCTTATTTAAGTGTACCTGAATGCCTGTATTGTAAAACTGGCTTCTGACTGCCCTTGCTCTTCTTGGTGTATTGAGAAGCTCATAGATAAACTGCTCATAATCAAGCGACTCAATCCATGTCGTACCAATCTTTACATCAATATCCGAGGCTTCAATCCATTCCGGCTGCACCTTTTCAAGTGCTGCCACATTTCCTGCAAATCTTTCTGCCTGCGGATTGTCTGTATCAGCCGCCATAGCCTTTGCTACACGAAGTTTGTCTCTCACATTTCCCGAAAGATACTCGTCTGCTGTCTCCCAGCCGATGTCGGGATTGTTCTCGTTGTAGCGGTCTGGATTTAGGAAAACCAGTCCGTCCAGCTCTTCCACAAGGACTGCCCTTCTAAGCTCTGCTAATGCATCATCACTTAGCGTTATCTCATCCACTGTCTGTCCGGACTTTTCTGCAAGTTCTTCCTTTGCATTTGTAATATCCGGCTCATAGATAGAAAGCATATAGGCAAGATTTACATATCCAAATTCATTGACGGATACATTTAATGCTTCCACAGCGGTCTCCACTCTGTCTATGACTGTCTTTGCCTTAATCGTCTGCTTATAAAACATATCCGCTTTTTTCACCTCCCCATCTTCGTTTACTTCCTCAAGACTGCAAAGAAGTGGATAATCGCTGTCATCCCTGAATGCTATTCTGTTTGCTTTTGAAGTAATGGCTCCATACTGCTTTATAAAGGCATCGTATTTCACATTAAGAAGTCTCTGCTTATCAGAAAGCTCCTCCTCGCTGCAGCCATCCATCTGGATATCAATCAGCTCTCTTGTTATCTGTCTGATTTCATCAAGGCTTCGGATTCGCTCCTCGGCAGTCTGTGATACTTCTTTTTTTACCATCTCGGAATTTTCCCTGTAATAGAGTTTTCCTTCAAAAAATGTGTAAGTGTAGTTTCTCACATCCGGATCAGCCGGGATAACTTCCTCCGTCTGCTCCGACTCATCTGCCACTCTCTCAAAATCTGTCATCTGGGCTTTGATATTACCGATAGCCTTATTGAGAGTCTCATACATATTGAAGTTCTCATCATTATTCACACAGACTGTATATCTGCTGTCCTGTCCGTAAATCCTTGTGTCATATTCCATAGATCCAAGCATCATCTCCGGATGCTCTGCAAAATAAGAGTTGACTGCAATGCCATTCTCAGTTACACCAAGGTGTACCCAGTCAGGTTCAATATCAATCTTTCTCTCCCTCTTCTGCAAAAACAGGATATCTGCTGTCACTTCGGTTCCTGCATTATCTTTAAATGCAGTATTCGGAAGTCTTATCGCTCCCACAAGCTCTGCCCTTTCAGCCAGATACTTTCGGATAGTAGGATTTGCCTTATCAAGAGTTCCCTTTGTGGTAATTACTGCAACCATGCCTCCCGGTCTTACCTGGTCAAGTGCTTTTGCAAGGAAATAATCGTGGATACGGAAGTTATACTTGTTGTACTTCGGATCAAATACCTTATAATCTCCAAATGGCACATTTCCGACAACCACATCAAAGAAGTTATCGGGATATGTGGTATTCTCAAATCCTGTGATACTGATATTGGCATTCTGATAAAGCTGCTTTGCGATTCTTCCCGAAATGCTGTCAAGCTCCACTCCATACAGCTTTGCTTCATGCACTGTTTCCGGCATACTTCCAAAAAAGTTACCGATACCCATGGATGGCTCTAATACATTGCCGCCTCTGAAACCAAACTGGACAAGTGCCGAATTTATGCACATGGCAATCTCCGGTGAAGTGTAAAAGGCGTTATTTACTGTTGCCCTGGCAGCACTGTATTCCTCATCAGATAAAAGTTCTTTCAGCTCTGCATACTCTTTGCTCCAGCCTGCGTTTTCCTCGTCAAATGCCTGTGACAGTCCGCCCCATCCGACAAACTTCGACAGAACTTTCTGCTCCTCCGGTGTGGCAAGCCTGTTTCCTGATTCAATCTGCTTTAGAGTGCGGATTGCATCCATATTCCACTGGTATCTGGTCTTGGCTCCGCCTTTTTCCATTTCCCAGAGGTTATAGTGGAAGTTGTGCTTTTTCTGCGCCGCATCATCTGAAACTACATGTCCATTCTCATCAATCTTGGTATCCCAGCCATTCGCTATTGCTCTTTCCCTGGTTTCAAGACGATTGGCTTTTACACTATCCTCGATATCAAAGAATCTCTTATAGACCGGATTCATCTTATCCCGGTCAGCTTTCTGCTTTGTCTCCTGATAATACCTTTTCTGGTCTTCTCCGCAGTAAAATGGCTGTTTTACCATATAAGATAAGATTTCATATAACTCACGCCAGTCAAGTGCACCTTCCTTACGCACACCATTCCTGTTCTTATAGCTGATCTTCACATATCCGCTTCTGATTGAGTACTCCACAAGACCATACTTATTGTTGGAATATGCCTTTCTTTCTGCATTATCTGTCCCTAATGCGATATCCCTGATAAGGTCAAGTTTATTGGGTATAAATGCAAAATCAGACTGCACCACATCCATAAGGAATGCCCTAAACGGAGTGTAGCAGCTGCAATCTGTTACAAGAATCTCCGCCGCATCACGCAGGTCTTCATCAAGCTCCTCAATACGCTTGGCATAATCAATCGGTGTAATATACTGAAGCTCTGATGGATCTTTTTCAGATGTTTCAGCTTCTATCTCGGCACCATATTCTGCCTGTGTTACCATGCGGTCTTCATCGGCAGCTTCCTGTGGTGTCATGCCATATGCAGATACATATGCTTCATTACTTTCCTCATGTGCATCTTCATGCGAATTTGCTACTTTTACAGTTCGGTTAGAAGCATAGCTCTCCGGCTCATCCGGTATTGCATAATCATCAATCTCTGATTCTGCTTCTTCCGGTTCCACTTCCTGATATTCGGCATCAATAACCTCATCGTCCTCACGGAGTCCGTCCATCGCAAGCTCATCAATACGAGGTGTCTCAGGCTGGTATTCCCCTGTAAGAATAAGGACACCAAGCTCTTTTTCGATATCTTTCCAAGAAACATATCCTTCAACCTCTCCATCCTCATCCCGCCACTGAAAACGCAGTCCATTCCCATGAAATGTGTCATATCCGTGCAGTCCCAGTCCGTCAATCGGCCAGCCTGCACCTCCCTGACCATACTCTGCTTTGATACGCTTTGCTCTGGTTCCTGCATCAATCTCTGTTTCAAAAATCTTGCATACCCTGCCCTTGCCACCGATAAAACCTGTACCTCTCATAAGCACCTGTTTGATATACTCACCTGGTACTGTTGCAGACTTTTTGGGATTCAGGTAATTGTATTTACCTGCTAATGCAGCTTTTCTGTCCTGCTCGAACTGACGCATAAACTGATTATTGTTTTCATCCTCAGTATGAATGGTGCCAATGCTTGCCTGCCCATTCTGGTCGAAAAAAAAGGAAGCCTGCGTATATTCGGCTTCCTTACTAACACCCAATGAATTGATTTCATCAAGTTCCCTATTCAGTTCTGTATCATCTGATTCTAGTGGAATCGCATCACTATCTGATGGAGTACCACTTCCTCTGCCTGCATCCTCGCCTGCTCTCTTATCTTCCACATCTCCATTGTCGATGACGGATTCTGTGGCTTGTGCTTCGCCATATACTGCATCTCTAACTGGTCGTACAGCTGGTTCGCTTCCTCCTCTACCGCTGACATCTTCTCGTACATCTTCCCGAATCTCATCAGCGTCTTGTATCTTGCCGGCTCGTTCTCCTTTAGATAGTTCATCGCCATCCTCCCGTATTTGCCCAGCTTCATGAGTTCCTCGGTCTCGTCCGGCATCTCTATCTGTGGATAAAGCAGTCCGTCCACTTCCTTGTAAGTCATTTCTTCTAACATATCCAATTCTCCTTTCGCTCTCGATTGCCTTTAAGTTACGACTAAATTCTCTAAGAACACTACAGGAGACATCGCATACAATGGAACCAAGACGGTAAATGATCTCTTCGTCTTTAATATTTACGATCTGACTAAAATCCTGTTCTTGCACAGATAAGTCAAATCCGCATCTCGTCCCTACAGCATACATGACACTTGCATATACAAGCTGCTCCATGTCCATTTCCTGCTGTAAGCCATTGCGTTTCTTACTTTCTTCCTTTATCACACTACCTGATAGCTGCATAAGCTCGGTCATTCGGTCTCCGAACTCTTCTTTTATTATAAGCCAAACATCTGTTCCTGTAAACTGTTTTAATATATTTTTTAGAGACTCCCTGTCGCTGTTATCGTACTGCTCAATCTGACCTTCTGACACAAGAAAATCCACATAATCCTTAAGATTCTCCCCCTCAAGGTCCCATGTCAGCTTAACATTCTTCCCTCCGGTATCACTGATATCAAAGATATACCTCATGCGTGGATTCAGTGCCCTAGACGGGAAGATGGCGCAGCCTTTCGCACCACGCTTTACATATCTTCCCACCTTTTTCCAGGTATCATAATCTGCCATGAGTGTGCTTTTTTCCGGAGGTCTTTGCGCTGTTACCATAACGATATTGTCAAATTCATAGCGGTATAACTGACCTGCGACCTTTAACACATCTTTCCAGTTCTTTTCTGATCTGGTGATGTTACCAATCTCAGAATCGTATATCGCTTTGACCTTCATATCAACGCCCATACCTTTGTCCTCCTCTACTTAAACATCTCTGCAAACAATCCCTTAAAGAGCTTTAACTCATCCTTATCCAGCTCGATTGCAAATTCATTGTCGATTGCCTGTTTTTCGCATTTATCCTTTTTCTTTGCAATCTTACGCACCACACGAAGAAGCACATAGCACTCCTTGGACTTTGCAATGCTCTGTTTAAAGGTCAGCTCATCCTCATCGACTGACTTCTGTGTCTGATAGATAATCTCTTTTAACTTATCATTGATACCATCTACTTCCTCAAGGGAAATAATAACGGATGCCTTAGAAGCACCCGATCTGTCCCACTCCTTATGAAGTTCCTTTACTAAAAACTCCATGTTCTTAATTACTGTTGTTGAATCACTTTTCATCTTGTTCTTCCTCCGTTTTCTTTTAATGAAGAAAGGAGCTGACCTTCGCTGAATGGCGAGAAATCAACTCCCTTCATGTCCTCTGCTCCAAGGACTATCTGCTCTGCATAATACATATCCATTGCCTTATTGATGGCATCGTCAAGCGACTCTGCCTTTACTTTCTGCACTCGTGAAAGCACTTCCTTTATCTCAACATCAAATTCCTGTTCCATATGATATCGCCTCCCGTAAAAATCTCATCACCGGCTCTTTTCTTCCTTTACCTGTCTTTTCTTAAAGCCCTCATCGTACTTTCCATCTTCCAGCCTGTCGTAAAAACAATCCTCTTCAATCGTTCCAAAATCCTCATACATCTGGTGAAGGAAGTCATTCTGCAGCTTCTTTGGTACATCATCATCCTTTGACATATCCTGATAAAAATAGAACTTCTGCTTTAGCTTTGCCCTGTAATCATAGATATCCTCTATCTTTTCCGGTGTGCCATACTCCCTCTTGTATGCCTTGAAGTTCGTAGTTGAGAGTGTGGAACCTAGATAAATGCCATGCTCCCACGATACTCCGATTGTGGTATTGTCCTTTGTAGGCTTCTCATCCTTCGGATAACGCTTATACTCTGTCGCACCAAGGGCGATTGTAAGAGAACCTGACTTCATATCCATCACCACAAGATTTCTTGGTGATAATGCTTCAAGCACCATGTAATCATGATCATTGAAGTTATGAAATGTCTGTCCCCTTTCAAATGAGCGGTTCTCCATTTCATAATGCAGGTTAAAATCATCCACCCAGCCCTTATCGGTCATTCCAATCTCCTTAAGCTTTGCAACACATTCAGAAGAACAGGCTTCTTTATCAAGCCGAAATTCTTTGGAATCGTTATAAAATCCCTGAAGAAAATGTCCCAGCTGAATATCATCCAGACAGAATCTCGCAGATACAGTTACATTTGCTGCCCTGTAATACTCTGCGAAGTTATCAGCATCACCAAGCGTCCTTCCCAGCTGCAACAAATTGTCTGCAAGCTCTGACATGTCATCAATTGCTATAAAACTCTTATAATCATCCAGAGTCATCAGCATATTTGTCTCCGTTCCCCTATCGTTTTCTGTTACCAGTATCATATCTTTTAAATCCATTCTTACCTCCAGTCTCAGAGAGGGACTATGCCCTCTCTGTAAATTTCCTGTTATGGTCTTCCTATCACAACTATCTTCCCTGTGCTTGCCACATCCCTGTAGACCACACCAAGACTTTCATTAAGTGCCTCTACCACCTTGCCATTTCCGACGTATACTGCCACATGGCTGATGTTCTTATATCTTCCGTTGCTTGTAAAACTGTAAAAGATTAGGTCTCCCGGCTGTAACTCATCAAAGGAGACTGTCTTTCCGGCTTCATCCAGTCCCTGTGCCTCCGCTGCCGCTGTAGTTGCACCGCCGTAACTAATATCCACGCCTGCATCCTTCCATGAATAATAGGCTAAGGAGCTGCAGTCATAATAGTTACCGCTGTCCCTTAAATCCTGACTATAAGGGAAGCCAACTCTATGAAGTGCATAGGAGCAGACTGTTTTCTGCCTGCTGTCTGTAATTTCGTTTAGGATGGCATTGATTTCATCCTCAGTCATGGAGCTTACTCCCGGACTTCCGCCTCCGCCGCCACTTCCGCTTCCGGCATATCCAAGCTGTCCCATAAACTCCGGACTCATGATCTGCTCAAGCATTTCCACCTGATCAGAATTAAATCCATAGACCGAAATCATATCCCTGTACGATTTTAGTGTGACATTCACATACAGAACCGACTTTGTGACAGTAGTTACATTGCCGTCTGCATCCGTTTCTTCCACATCCTTTGTTCCGGTGCTTGTGGTGTATGAACACATATCATTTACAACTGCCTGCAGCCAGCCTTTTGAAGTGTCATTCATGACTGTTGCTGTATCTCCGACACCATGCTTGACCATATAGACTGCCATGATGTCATAGTAATTGCTTGGGTTTTCTTCCATACCTTCATAATCCACATATACCAGCTCTCCAAGGTCATATCCGGTATGCTCATTCACTTTCGTGTTCACATCCCGGTTAAACTCCTGCACATAAGCACTCGTTACTGTCTGCACTGTATCTCCTGATTCAAGTGGTGGCAGAAATAAAGCAAATGGAGAATTGTAAAGGATTGCTATCACCGCTATAACCGGAACCGCAATCATGGTAACTACAAGAACAAGTAACAACAGCACCAGTCCGATAATCGGTGCAGCTGCCTTTACCCAGGTAATCGCTTTTCGCACAATCAGATCCTTTACCAGCTTTGCCACGCTGTCCGTCTGATTCTCCTGTGCTTTCATCTTATCAAGAAAGAATTTTATCTTCCTGCTCCGGTTGGTCATCTTTTCATCCTTGACCTCTATGGACACACCTGCAGCATATCCGGCTGCCATGCCAATTGCAGTACCAACTCCCGGTGCAACCGCTGTTCCTGCCGCTGTAGCAGCTGCCTTTGTAGCAGTTTTTGTTGCAACTTTGGCAGTAGTCTTGGCTGTTTCTTTTGCTGTCTCTTTAGCTACCGCCTTAGCAGTATCTTTGGCAGCTTTCTTTGCTGTCTTTTTTGCCAGCTTCTTTCCTGCCTCTACCTTCTTGATACGCTTCTTTGCCTCGGCTGCCGCCTTTTTCCTGAAAAGTGTTGCACCCTTAGAAGCAGTTCCGGTAACAGGGCGGCTTGCTTCATATGCAAGATATGCTGCCTGCGATACCTCCTGACCGCCTTCCACCTGATCTGTTACTGCCCCGGCTACAAGTGCTCCAGTTCTTCCTGCAATGTGAAGATTCGTGTTCTTGGTCTTGATGGAAGTGTTTGATTCCTTAAGGTTTTGCTTGAATCTTGATAATCCCTTATTCTTCGGCTCCGACTGATGAATGGTACTCTTGCGATAGGACTTCTTTCTATCCGTATCAGTTACCTTTGCACCAGCTGTCTTAGGACCTCTCTCTACTGTATAGATGTTACTCCCCTTAATCTTGGCTTCCTTCGGTTCGTGGGCATGAATCTTGGCTTTCTCCTTGGTGTGAATGACCATCGGTTTGTCATCAACCTTTCTAATTTTCAATTTTCTCACCTCCTACTTTGAAAAATAAAATAAGCCGCTAGGGAGCAAAAATTACTCCTTAACGGCTATGTAAAATCATTCAATATTCAATTATTAAAAGCAACATGAAACTGAAATTTCACGCAGACTATTCCTATACCGTAATGTCTATTCTGACCGATGATTTCTTCTCACCAAAATGCTTTATTTCGATATCCTTCATTTCCTCTATAACATCTTTTTCAATTTGGTGAACATCACTTAATTGTAAATCTCGCTTCGAATCATTTACTATTTTTGCTGCCTCATCTACTGAAACAGTTGTATCTGATGTTAACTGTTCAGACATTTCAGTATCGTTTGAATCCTCTGCAACCTGCCCCTTTTCTATAGATGTCTCTACAATTTCCTCTTCTGTTGGCAAATCCCTATATTCTGTACTTTTTACAAATCTTGTGAATGACTCTACAGCTCTAAAAGTATTTCCCATGATACGTTGAGCTTCCTTAAGCTTTTCACTCTTTGGAATATTTGGATTATTCACGATACTTTTTAGTTCTGCCAAATTTCCATTCATCTCATTTACTTGAAGCCTTTGAGCCTCTTCTTTTGTCTTACATCTCTCCAACCTACGCTCATAAGCTTCTTGTTCCATTCTTGCCGCTTTATATTCCATATAGGCTTTAGGGTCTTTCTGACGAATAGCATCTTCTTCTGAAGCTGTTAATTCTTGACCGCTTGCAATCTTGTTATAAATCTGACTATATGCAGAACTTTCTTTGTCTCGCTCAAGTTGCTCTCGGAAATGCTGAATCATGCTTTCTTCCTGACTTGTTACAGTCATACCCTCTTGCTTCTTTACAACATCCCCGGTAGCCTTCTTTTGCTCCCAATCATTTACTAACTGCATCTGATTCACAGCGTTTCGTATTGTACCTGCAATCATAGCACACCTCCAATTCCCGGTTAATGCTACGATTAAATAGTGATATCAAACTTCATACCCTGTGTTGCCTTTTCTTCTGTTATCTTACTCCAATCCAGTTCAGAAATCTTTTCAAGTAATTCTTCTTTTGAATTTGCCTGAATTGTAGTCCGCTTAACAGTTACATCCTTCTTTTCCTGCTTTTTCTCCTCTGCACGTTTTTCCTTTAATTCTTCAAGCCGTTCTTTCTGCTTTTCTGTAATCTTCTCCAAATCAGCAAAAAGTGTCATCTTTCCATCATCATCAAAGGACATAGTTAACTTATTTAATACAGTTCCACTATTGTCTGTCGTTCCCCAAGCACGTTCAAACCCAAACTGTTCATTGATTTTATCTGACATCTCAACTGCAGTTTTTACCGTAGACAATTTTTCCCGTGCATATTTCTCATCGGATGCCATTCTTTCAAGTTCAGCACTTGAAAAAACAACTGTAAATTCCTTATCGCTTTGGTCTACTAATCCTCTGAAATCATCGCCTTTATCAGCAATAATAAAATCGAAATCCGCATTATCCTTACGCAATGTTTCCAGATATTTCTGTGCCTTAGAAGATAACTTATCTTCGCTGGATTTTATTTTCTGTGCATTGGGCTGCACATCTTTTGCTTTCTCTGTGTTATTTTGCTTACTAACAGTATTGCTCTTATAATAATCTGTTACCTGTGTTAAATTAGCTGCTCTAATCATGGTATCATCCTCCTTGAAAATTGATACAGAAATCCGTTTCTATATCTGTAATATCGGCACTTTATATCCAAAAGTTAATAGTGCGTAAAATTCAAATTTTCTTTTCCCTAATAATTACAAATATTCCTTGGAAATTGCTTCCACACCATACATTTCCATAAATGCATCCAGGTCCGCTGCATCCCCAATCAACATATTCTCGTCAAAGTGTACGATAAGCATATCTTAAAATCCAGCCACATGTTCTCCGGTACAAATGATACATTTTAGAACTGCTTCCTTATTTATTTTTCATATCGAATCTTATATGCTTTCTTCTTAAAAATAGGGAATATCTAATTTATTATCATCAAGGTCGGACATTCATCCGACCTCTTGATTATACTATAGATTCTATAAAAATTCATCTGTTATCACTGCAGCATTGCTTCTTTTTTCTTCTGTTCCGCAATCTTCTCATGAATGTTGGTATTATACAGCCTGTACAAATCCGTATCCTTGCTGATCTGATTATCAAAGGGAATTACTACCGAACCACACTTAATAAGTCCCATTCCAGAGGCGGTATTAGTTACGAACCGAAGCTGTGCCTCTGATACCCCGATAACCTCCGCCATCTTTGAACTGTCTGTATTTGCCTGCTTCAAGAGTGCCACAAACTCAGAGTTTGCAAGCATTGTGGTTGCTGTGTAATTCTGCAACAGATCGACAACATTCTGCGTGATACCGGTACAAAGACCTCCCTGCTTTCTTACCTTCTTCCAGAGCTGCTGCAGATATTTTGCAGAATACTCCGAATTAAGCAGGACATGGAACTCATCAATATAGAGCCATGTTGCCTTGCCTCTCTTACCATTCTCAACAATCCTGTTCTGAATGGACTCCATCATGACAAGCATTGTGATAGGACTAAGTTCTGTACCTAAGTCCCTGATGCCATAGACTGTAAATCTGTTATCAACATCCACATTTGTCTGGTGATTGAAAATGTTAAGCGAACCATTTACAAAAAGCTCCAATGACAATGCAATGTCCTTTGCCTCGTCCTCCGGCTGTGCCATAAGGATATCGTAAAAATCACTCATCACCGGAATATACTTCTCTTTGCTTCTTGCAATGTCGATATACAGTTTTCTAACACAACGGTCGATGATTGACTTCTGTCTCGAATTTAAGCTGTCACCGATGCACTGCTCACAAAGACCAAGCATGAACTCGCCCTTTTCTCTTACCATTCCCTTTGAATCATTCGGATCAAGGCTCCATACATCCATCTCCAGCGGATTCACATAGTTATCCGTGTAGGTTGACATATTTACTACTGTTCCGCCATAAGTCTCGGCAATATCAAAGTATTCGTTCATTGGATCTATGACGATTATCTCATCATCTCCCGACAAGAATACGCTGCCCATCTCCATCTTACAGAAGAAGGATTTACCGGAACCCGGCACTCCGAATACGAATCCATTTCCGTTTATCAGCTTCTTTCTGTTGCCGATATTTACATTCTTGCTGATCTGGTTGATACCATAGTAATTGCCCGTGCTATCATTAAGCTCCTGCACATTGAATGGCATAAGCACCGCAAGTGACTGGGTAAGAAGTGTACGCATTGTCTCCACCTGTCTTACTCCAATGGGAAGTGCTGTGTTGAGTGCTTCCCTCTGCTTTAAGTAGTGTGTGTCAATCGTGCAGCTGTTACGCTTTCCGATAGTCTCCACTGTCTCACATACACTCTCAAGCTCCTTCTTGCTTTCTGCCATAAGAATAATTGTAACTCCCACAAAGAAAAGGCACTGGTCATTCTCACGGACATCATCCATGATTTCCTCAATCTCCTTTTTCTCCGTTCTCTTGGCATATGAGATTTCCGTAGAAAAATCGTTATTCTTATTACGGACTCTCTGCTGTTTGATGATATCCGATTCAATTCCAAGATATTTCTTCTGAAGCACCTTTGTGGTCAGATCCTTTGGAACAGGCACCACATCAATGCTCGTGATGGAATGAACCGGAAGGGAAGTAATCTCATTGATGAATCTGTCTGACAAACTGCTCGGATACTTTTTGATAAAAAGTGCCCTGCAGAATTTACTCTCATCCTCAAAATGGTCCGGAAAATATTTCACCATCCCATTGCACAGATCATTTCTAAAATCTACCCCTACCTTCTTTGCCTTTTTGATATCAAAATCAAAACTGCCCTCATCTCCAAGATGATAATAGTCATAGAGCACTTTCAGTCTCTCATTGCCATTAAGCGGGACAATCTCTGCGCCAAGCTCAATGAAAGCCTTGTGTATCGTTGCCTCAAGGGTTGCGAACTGTGCCTTTGCCTCCTCGAAGTTCTTTCTCTCAATCGTGATTGTCAGGTATCTCTCCTGCTCAATCCCCTGTCTGCCCTCAATAATCTTCTCCTCAATGATGTCATTGTAGATTCTTCTGTAATTATTGAAGCCATCATTTTTCTCAGCAATCAGAACCTTGTCACGGAGTTCATCCATGTTTTTGTTCTTATTGTTGATTGTAATCTTATAATTACAGTCCAGCGAATTTAAGAACTTACAGTATCTCTCGAAAATACCGATCTGCTCATCCTCGGTTGCTGTCGTGTAATTGATGTCCTGAAAGCGGTAGCATTTGGAATACTTATTTTTGCTTACTTCAAAAATGCCGTTTTCAGCCACCGCCATAATCTCTATGGTTTCCTGAATGGATTTAGGTGTCTTATACAAAGGCTCACTCGCCTTCTTTAATAACTTAAATCCGTCTGTAAATAAACCCATGTCTCTAACCTCGCTTTCTTATAATGAAAGCCCGCCGGGAACTTCACCCTGCGGGCTGTGTTCCCGACCTTGCGGTCAGATACTATTCGTTTCTAATGCATTGCCTTATATGCTGCAATGCCTGTTACTGTCGCCACAATGACTGCGACAAGTCCAAGCAGCATGTTTCTCGTCTTTTTCTTCATCGCTTCAAACTCCTCCTGCTTCTTTACAGCCGAATCAGCTGTTACAGTCTCCGGTTCAGCCTTTCTGCCTTTCTTCTTTACCTGCTCATTCTGCTCTGCTTCTAACTGCTTTATTGCAGGCTCTCCCTCTGTTGATACATAGGTAAGTGCCCTGTTTCCAAACATAAAATGCAGTTTCTTTCCCATATACTCGTAGAAATTCATCCCATTAAAGGAATAGAAACCGCCAAGAGCAATCGGCGCCACACAGGGAATTGCCACATAAGCAGAACCCGTAAGACCGATATACTTGTAAAGAAGAAGGACGATACCGCCACCGACTATTACGCTTGCAATGGAAAATATAAGCTGCCTTGCTGTAAGTCCCATCGCAACCGATTCCTGATAGCGGTCAATATCCTTGTTTACTTCGATTACCATTGTCTTTCCTCCCTTCTACAGTCCAAATGCCTTGCTTGTAAGTGTCTGTGCACCCTTCACGCTTCCGACAGTCATTGCTATCGTAAATGTCATTTCACACAGATATATAAGCGTCTGTGCCCAGTCAGCATAACTTCCTGTAAATGCCGGAAGCCCTGCATTGATAAATGCATTACATACCACAATCGCAAGTGCCATCGTTACTGCCTCAAATACACACGAAAGAAAATATTTGCAGTAGGTAGCCATTGTATGACTGACCATTCTGTTTCCTGCCATCGTGGAACAGGCAATCGCACCAAGCGGCACAATAATCAGAATCTTCAAAAACCTGAAATACACTGTATAGATGATAAAAAATCCACAGATAATAATGATGATTGCAAGCAAAGCTGTAAGTATCAGCATTACCAGACTTTCACCAAATCCAAGTCCTTTAATGATGTCTGCCTGTGTACTGTCAATAGCAAGCTGCGTCGTTGTTCCGGCAGATATAAGTCCCACCAGATTTCCTATGGAAGTAAAAAATGCTTTCATGATCGTGACATTATTTGCAACAAACCATTCCGCAAGTCCCAGTCGGATAAGCATACGGAATATGGACTCAAACCTCATCTCATCTTTTACATCTATGCTTTCCGAACAGAAACCGATAACAAAGAACAGCACAACAAGGGATGAGCCGACCGCTACAAAGACCGGCTCAATGCCCTCAATGACCGCCCAGGGCCCTCCGCCCTTGAAACTGACCGGTGACTGTCCAAGCATTGCAAAGACCAGGGATATCTGATTGTTCCAAAATCCAAACACCGCCTCAAGAAGTGCAAGGATCTTGTCTCCAAGCTTAAAAATATCCATACTTGTTATTCACCTCTTTCCTTTTACTAAAATGGGAAATGCATTTTCCCAATCTTAGAAGCCTAAGAATGTCAGAACTGTTGAAATACCAGCCATCATGACACCTGCTACAATTCCTTTCAGAGCGGAGTTCATAGTAGATGAATCCTGCTGCTGATAGGCTTGTGCGAACTCCATGACATTCTTTGCAAGAATGATGACACCAACCGCACCAATGACTGCAATGATAAGTGTCTTTAAGTTATCAAGCGGCTGTGTTACTGCGGAAGTACCTGTACCTGCTGCAAAACAAGTAGTGCTCATAAGCATTACTCCCATAAGTGCTCCAGATAATGCCGGAACGAATCTCTTCTTAAAGTGAATGAATCTACTCTTCATGCCTTTCTCCTCCATCTGATTATTGTTAGTTGTAATAATCTGTTCTTTTCTCATGTTGTGTCTCTCCTTTTTGATAAAAAAATAAGCCAGCAGGGATAATCCCTAACTGGCTGTTAAAAGTTACTATATATGATCAGGCAATGCCTGTTGTAATGATTAAATCGGGCTTTCCCCGATGTGGTATGCTTCAACCACCTCCTTTTAAGGTGCAAAAAAGCACCTTAAACTTACTTACTGCTTCTTCCGATATGAACTCATCTTCTCCACAGTAACCTCCGGATAGAAGTAAGTAAGAATCG
Source organism: Ruminococcus sp. D54t1_190329_F1 (assembly GCF_015551645.1). NCBI lineage: Bacteria > Bacillati > Bacillota > Clostridia > Eubacteriales > Oscillospiraceae > Ruminococcus > Ruminococcus sp. D54t1_190329_F1. The sequence continues at coordinate 20,922 of NZ_JADNDC010000020.1, read as the reverse complement.
TTGCTTTGGGAACTCCTGCAGCTAATGCCTTCTTCACCTCTTCTTTCTGCTCCAGCGTATATGACCAGTGTAGCATTCGATTTGTGATGGTATCCTCCCACTTAGGCTTTTCCCTCTCTGGATTCCTTACTGGCTTAGCACCAGCACTTCCACTAGAAGCGTTAGCACTTTCTGCAGCATCAGACTTCTGTGATTCATCAACATACTCAAGCTCATTTGCCTGCTCCCTGTCAATCTTTGCCTTCTGCTCTGCTTCATCCTGCATGGAGAATCTTCTGCTTAATTCCGCATCACCAAGCATCATAAACTGCTCATAGGTAAGAGAATCTATATACACATTCTCGCCCTTGTCCTTCAGCTTTTCATAATACTTAACTGCCTTATCTGTCAGAATCTCAAATGGCGGACCGATAAGATTATCTGCTCCCCTTATCTGATGGACATAAGGCTCTCCCTTGCCATCTGCTGTCTGGTTAAACATCGGATGATTGAATGGTATGAACTTATTATCCATGATAGGATCAAAACCACGGATAAAGATAATGCACTTTTTGTTATCCAGCTTTCTGACCTCATCGGGTGTAAACAGTTCTCTTCCTAATACATCATAGTTCCTTGAAGAGCTTCCCTGTCTGCCCTTTGTCTCTCCGCTTGATTTCTTATCAATCGTACCTTTTCCAAGCAGCTCCGACACATACTTGTGCGTGCTCTGCTCGTTGCCACCAAGATAGATGAACGTATCGCAGTTGCCGGGAATTGTCTCCCAGGTATCTTTGAAAAGTGCCTTTAACTGGGCAAAGTTCTGAATAATGATAATACTTGAAATCTCACGGCTTCGCATAGTACTTAACAGCGAACAGAAGTCATCCGGCAATGCGACATTCGCAAATTCATCTAACATGAATGTCACATGGATTGGTAGTCTGCCTCCGCAGTTAAAATCTGCCTGATAGTACAGTTCCTGAAATATCTGCGTATAAAGCATACCGATAATAAAGTTATAGGATTTGTCACTATCCGGGATTACACAAAACAGTGCTGTCTTTGTCTCGCCATCACCATTGACTCCAATACCTATATCGGAAAGATTCAGCTCATCTTTTGAGAGTAATCGCAAGACCTGCTTATTCTCAAGAAATGCAAGTCTTGAGTTGGCACTGATGATAATGGAACGGACTGTGTCTCCTGCACCTCTCATACATTTGTTGTACTGCTTTACCGCCGGATGATTGGCTCCAAGCGGAGAACTCTCCTCTAAAAACTTCATACGCACATCCAGCTTCGATGCTTTTCCCTTCTCTGTAACCTCTGCCTCTCCAAGAAGCTTCAGTACTGTCTCGAAGTTTCTCTTTGCCGGCTGTACCTCCAGCCACACATAATAAAAGATAGCCTGTAAGAACAATCCTTCCGCCTTTTCCCAGAACGGATCACTTGGTGTTGCTCCCTTTGGTGTCGTATTGCTGATAAGGTTTGTAATCAGCTTGACCACATCTGTTTCCTCTCTGATATAGGAAAACGGATTGTAACAGTCTGATTTATCCATCTCTAACAGATTTATGACTTTCACATTGTATCCGTTATTCTTTAGCATCTGCCCACAGCTTCTAAGGATTTCTCCCTTTGGATCGGTACAGATAAAGGAACAGTTATGCGGCATCTGCATAAGATTCGGCTTTACTTCATAAAATGTCTTTCCTGCTCCGGAACCACCACAGATAAGGATATTTCCATTGAGCTTGAGCCTTCTGAAATCCAGCGACATCTTCACATTCTGGCTGAGTATCCGGTTGAAATTCTCATCCTTATCTGCAAGTATCTTGTTGACCTGCTTGGGATTTTCAAATCTTGCCGTACCAAATTCCTTACCGGGCATATAGTTTCTCTGACTGGTGTAATACATGACAATAGCCATCGCATAGATACCTAATGCAATGGCTACTGCTTTTACTGTATTGGAATTGTAATAGTTGGCAAAGGGAACAGCACATACTTCATTGAATCTGTCCATAAAGGCATTAAAGGCTATTCCCTCTACCCACGCACCATTTATCAGATAACCAAGATACCCTGCTAACACTGCACCCACAAGAATGAATATCAGTGACGGCTTTTTCTTTGTTGTCTGCATAGGCTGCTACCTCGCTTTCTTTGTGGTAACAGTTTTCTTCTGTGTGGTCTTTTTCTGCTGCTTCTGCACTTTCTCGTAACGCTCCCTGACAGATGACTCCACCTTGTCATAGTGAGTATAAAGCTCGGTTCCTTTCTGGGTTGTCACCACACGATTCTGCTCATCGTAAAGCTTATAATCCTTGGTGGAATCAAGGAAGGTAAGCATTGTCTTTCCACCATGAATCTCCATGATGTTTTCCTTACGGAGCCATACATATCTTGCCTCTTCTCCCCATGTGCCTGGAACTCTGGTCTTAACAGCATGGTCATTCTCTTCGATAATCAGTTTCTTGCTGATAGTCACATCTGACAGGTTCGCATTCTTTGATGCTGCAACTGCCCTCATTCTCTCAGCAAGGTCCTGATAACCTCTGACACGATTGATAAATGCATCCTTGTCCATCATGACTGTATGGGTGCCATCCTCATTCTTACTGCCAAGCACACCGATTGTCTCTAGCTGTCTGATAACACTTTCAGCCTGCTCTCCATTAATACTGAAATTCTCCTTGACCTGATCCACACTGATAGCTTTCTTTTCCATTGCAAACATTCCGACCTTTTCGATCAGTCCATCAATAGCGGAATTAACCCTATCCCCTTCTATCGTGTGGCTTTTCTCGTTTCCCTGCTGTTTCTTCAAAAAATCCATCAGCTTGCCAAGGGATTTTTCATCTCCATTCTTCAGATAATCGTCAAATGTGGCAATCTTGCCAAACTTGAGCTTCTGTATCATCATATTCACACGTGGAACTGCCTCTGTATGAAAGATTACCTCACTCAATCCGTCTTTCCTGTTACAGTCCGGAAGTACTGAATAGAGTATTCCATACTTCTTTGCCATCTTTTCAACCTTTTTCATATCCTGGGTGTTAAACTGGAGCACCTGTAAATCTCCACCTTTTAAAAGGAGCTTTCTCATGGATGTCTTTCCAAGTGACTTTTCATAATCAAGCATTCCTTTTAAGAAATCTATTGCCTTCTGCATGGCAGCTATTCCGCCACTTCCTACCTTCATGGCAATCTCAATGCCATCATAAGCAACACGGATGATCTGCACCGCTTCCTGAATCTCTTCTGCCATTATCGCACCTCCACTTTCTCTCTGACTGTTGTTTTAAGTGTTTCTGTCTCTGTAGTACGGATTTCTTCTGCTGATACATCAATACCATAAGCAGTTAAGATATCTGCCAGATGATTGATTGCTTTTTCCTCCTCGATCCGGTACATTTCAAGTGCCACAAGCAGGTTTTCTACCTGCTCCACCCATGCAGGCTTCATATCATATTTAGACCTGTATGTGACCATAATCTCGTCCGAATCAGCCTTATCCGCTGAATGTGCCAATGCTTCAATAAGAGAAATCGTATCTTCCTTGCTGCCGCTTCTGAATGCGAACTGGACAACAAAGTTTTTCTCTTCCTCTGTAAACTGATGCTCCACACCATTCATCTCTGTTACTGCTTCATTTACTACTGCTAAATTCATAAGTTCCTCCTAATCTGCCATACTGTTTTCAAGCACAGCAATCTCAATGATTTCCTTCATCTTTTCCGCTGAAATGTTGTTGTTTATAAGCTCTACAAGCTGCGACTCAGTAAGTCCCTTTTCAATTGCACTCTTAATCTGCACAAGCTGCGCCGGAACAAGGTCTCCCGATGCAACCAGCTTTACAATGTCTGCTCTTGACTTTTTCTTAAAAGAAAGCCTTGCAAAAAAGCTCGCCACTCCGCTGTTGCTGCTCTTTCTCACACTTCGCTCAATCGGAAGTCTCTGCACCACATTTCCAGAGCCATCAACTACCGGAATCTGATAATAGACCGGAATCCCGTTTGCCACAGCCTGCATATTCTGCGGAACTGCAACTGTATCTACCATCTTTTTATCTGCCTGTTGTACGGACTGGCTTTCCTGCGGCTCTGCCTTACTTTCTGCCTCTTTCTTATTCTCTGTGGCAACACTTATGATCTTATCTTCCAATGACTCTATTCTGTCTCCCATACGCTTCATCTCCTTATCCTTTTTCTCAATATCATCCCTGAGTCTTGCAATCGTACTGCTTGCCTTATTCAGTTCATTCTGCTGGCTGTTGATAAGAGCATCCTTATCCTGGTTCTCCTTGACCAGACGCCCCCTGACTTCCTCATCATCTTTGGAAGTTTCTATTTCAGAAAGTTTCTTATTCAGGGCATCATACCTTTCATTCTGATGATTGATCTTTGCAACCACTTCATCCATCTGAGAAATGAGTGCTTTCACATACTCAGACTCTTCCGGAATCTGTTCCTTGACTTTATTCAGCTGTTCCAGAACTTCCTCATATAATCGGCGCATGGTGATAGGTTTTTCCCCTTTGTCCATGACCTCCTTAATTGTCTGAACAGGTACACCCTTTTCATAAAATTCGAGAGACACCTGCATCTGATGAACCGAATACTTGGTATTCTTGATAATATCAATCACATCTTTTGGAACATCCTTATGCAGACACTCCGATAAAATCTTCATCTGTTCAATGTCGTAGGACTTATTGAGATAAAGGCTGATTTCCTCCTCTGTCAGTCCATATTCATAATCACTTTTTACAAGAGCAATCGTATCCTCGCTGAAATGCTTATTTCGGAGAAGCTGCAATTTTTTCTCGATTGCTATTGCACTAAGCGGTTCTCTGTTTTCTTCCATATATGCCTCCTAACTACTAAAAAAACAGTCTAACGTTCTGGCTGTTCTTTCCTGTCTCGTATTGTCTCTTTGTTGTACTGTGCATCTTTTCCATCTGATACGCTGTCTGGAATAAGACTCTTCCATATAGATTTACCAATATTCAACTCTTTGAATACTGCCCTTTCTTTTGCACATGTTTTGGAATACTCCTCTTTATAATGTTTACGCAATGCTTCCACCTCTTCTAGGCTATATCCCTGTGATAAAAGCTTTTGTTTCAATGTTTCCCATTGCAGATGCTCATCCGTAAAAAATTCATCTCCCTGAAGGAAAGACTTCTCAGCAGGTTCTAACTCTTTCATATCATCTGCTATATCAAAAAGTTCTCGACTTCTCTCCCTAGCCTTATAAATGCGGCTTTTCTCTGCTGAGACTTCTTTTCTTTTATCTGTCAATGAGCTGATTACACTGACAAGCTCCTCCGCTGAATGAATGTCATGATTGACAAGGAACAAATACTCCTCCTGCAGTTTATGCATCTTACGGATATCTTCCTTATACTTCCATACCTGACTGTATGGCTTCTTTTTCAGCTTTCCTATCCGGTATAGCTTTGCATAGTATCTCTTTTGAAGTCCCGACATCTTTGCCCTTCGGTATCTTCTCACCTTACACTTACAAAGGACCGGTTGTACCTCTTTCTGCTGTTCCCTGTAAAATGAAATATCCTCTTTTTCTATCCTTTCCCGGATTGCCTCATCAGAATACATGTCCCCTAATGTCTTACATCTACGAAATCTCGTCATTCCTTGTGGCTTTACCGCCAGATACTTTCCCTGCTTGACCTCATATCCTTTGTCAGATAACAGTTCCAGAAACTGCTCATAATTTCCAGCCTGCAGGATGCAGGAATCCAGGTCTCTCTTAATCATATCTGCCCACACAAAACTGCCTTCACGATATTCGCTCCAGTCCTTATAGCTTTCATGCTCTTTTTCCTTATTGCCATCATCAACATCAATGATTGAAAGACCATATTCCTGACACAGCTTATTCGTGATTGGCTGGATATACTTTGCCCAGTCTCCCTTTTCATAGCGGTACTTTTTCCCATCCACAAAACTCACACTGTTAAATACAATGTGTGAATGAACATGTGCTGTATTATCATGCACCACATATACTGCCTCGTATGATTTTCCAAGATACTCTTCCACGAATCTGCGGGTTATCTCAAATGCCGTATCAGGATTCACTTCATCTTCCTTAAATGAGAGAATGATATGATATCCCTGCCTTTTATCAACTTTTCCAAACTTCCGTTTGGTCGCTTTCATCTGTTCAAATGCAGAATCAACCTGACAGTTGATTGCACCTATAAGCCTTCCATCCTGTGTTTTCTCCGGATTCATCACATAATCAAGAGATCTCTTCAGATGTTTTCCGTGAAAATGCCCACCACAATCCTTCATATTAAGGATTTTACTGATTGCCAATCTTTACCACCGCCTCATCTACCTTCTGATTCAGTTTTCGCATATAAGCTATCAGCTGTGTCTTATCTTCCTTGGAATACAGCCCGGCATTGCTGTTAAATACTATCTGATTGATGTTAATGCCGATTCGGTTGACCTCATTGATGAGTTCTTTCAGAATCTTCCTTACTTCCGGATAATCATTTGGTTTCTGACTGATAAGAAGACGGATATACTCTGCCTCATTCATTCCATTATCACATGCCTTTTTTGCAAGCATCTTAGCTTCCTCTGGCATTAGTCTTAGTGTTTTCCTAACACAATGAACTTTATCTGCCATAGACTCACCTTCCTCTCTTACCCGTACTATAATCTTTAATTCCTTCTGCAACTGTCACTGCAGCTTTTTCCAAATCATCCCTGCTACTTAGATGACTAATGAATGATTCCACCAAAGCAGCTGCCATTTCATCAATCTCCTTTGCATAACAGGTCTTTTCAAACAATCTGTCCAGCCTCTTTTCATCTGCTTTCAAACTGTCATACTTATCCTGATACTCACTGTAATCTTTAAAATCCTTTGGATCATTCCTATGTGCATCAGCATCAAGTATCAGTTCATAATTCCATTCACAAACAGTATCTATAACATCATCTATCGGGTATGGTTCAATTTCACCATTCTCCTCAGCCACATCCTGTCTGTACATCTTCCCATCAGTATCTATGCCAATAGCATAATCATGACCTTCCATATAGTTAAGCAGAATTGCAGCATCTTCTATCGAAGGGTTAAGTAAGATATCAAATGTGTCTGCCCAGGCAATCAGTTCTTCTGGTTTTGAAAATAACGTAACTTCTGCATCCATTGCTTCCTTGCACCTCCTTATCCGTGTTTAGTAAATATTCACCAAAGCTCCAGTCTCCGGTTAGTCCCCGGCGACTGCTAGATACGCATTAGAGACATCTCTGTCCTAATGCCATCTAGTTAGGGAGAAAATCTCCCTAAAACCCTCTGTTTATGGAAGTGGGGGCGCTTTTTGCCCCCACTTTGCTACTTTGGGGGCGCTTTCTGCCCCCACTTTGTTATTTTGGGGGCGCTTTCTGCCCCCACTTTTATTTTTACTTTCGTTCGGACTCTGGCGTGTACGAATTGCGGGGGCGCTTTTTGCCCCCACTTTGACATTTTGGGGGCGCTTTCTGCCCCCACTTTGCTGTTTTGGGGGCGCTTTCTGCCCCCACACATCAAAATCCGATTTCTCATGCCCTGACTGGGTCATCAACTCTCTGATTCATCTGGTTCAGATTATGCTTTGCCGCCACAAGCCACTCGTTGTAATCCTTATATCCGGCTGGAGGCGGGCAGTCTTCTACCTCATATCCAAGCTCATAATACTTTCTCATAAGTTCAGCTGCCGCATTTCTCCCCGGCTCATCTCCATCAAGGCAGAACCGGATGGAAGTAATCTGCGGATGTTCCCGAAGAAATGTTTCAAGTGGTGCATCTGCGAGCATCCCAAGTGCCAGCTTATTTGATTCATAATCCGTGAAGATATCCACATAACTCATAAGGTCGATTGCAGCCTCAAATACTACTAGCTCTGTACTGTTTTCATTTACCACATTAAATCCATAGTTCTTATCATTTCCTGTGACATCACACTTGAATGGCTTGCCCTGCTTATCAAACACGCCTCTCATACTTGCAAATCTTGTCACTCCATTTTTGTCATTTCCTTTGAAAACAATATTGTGGTAATGCCTGCTCTCATAAATCAGTCCATCTTTTAAAAACAAATCTATGACTGCTCTGCTGATTCCTCTCTCCTGATTCAGATAGGAAATAAGATAGGAATTATCTCCTGCCGGTTCCGGTAGGACAAATGGCTTTCTCTTCTCTGCCTGCTTCTGCGATACCTGATGAACAAGTGGCTGCTTTACAGGATTCTCGATTCTTCTGTATCCTGCAAAATCTAAAAGCCAGAACACAGCCTCCTTTACACTCATTCCACAAAATACCCGTAAGAAATCTATCTGTGAGCCGCCATTGTTGCCTTTGTCAAACTGCCTTGACCATCTGTACCAATGGCTTCTGTTATAGATACGGATGGAATCCATCTCCTTTAAAGTGTGGTATTTGCCAATCCTCTTTACTGTATACCCAAGGCTTTCTGCCACTGCACACAGGTCAACACTCTTTGCTATGGTAAGCTCTTCATCCGTAAATCTTCCATCCATGCTCTCACCTTGCCTTTCCCTGTTCTGCTACAAGCGGTGACTTGATATCAAGTGTCCGGTAATCTGTGCTCAGGGTAATCTTAGGATTATCAATCATGCCTTTTTCCCTGAAACTGAAAAATTCTCGATTGTCTCCACCGACTATGATATGGTCAATGAGCGGTATTCCCATCAGCTCACACAGCTTGTTCATGCGGTCTGTCATCATCGTGTCTGCCTTGCTTGGGAATACGTTCCCGGATGGATGACAATGGATTAACATCATGCTTGCGGCATTGCTTAAGATACTTGATTTAAACAGTTCTCTCGGATGTGCCATTGCCTCATTTAAAGAGCCAACACTTGCAAAATGCACATTGATAGGTTTTAAATCTGACCTTAGATTGACCACACACACTACTTCCCTGTCAAACTGGCACATACATTCTCCCATGACAGCAGCTATATCAGCTGGATTATTAAAGGTGTGCTCCGAATAAATCGGAGCATCCTTTACAAGTCTTACCGAAACCACATCAAGCTTGAAGTCATTCTTCTTTGGCATCAGACACCGCCTCCTCTCCAAACTCGACACGGATAACAAAGTCACCTTTCTGGCTGTTTATGAGAGCAATGAATTCTTCCATTGTAAGTTCCTGCTCCATAACTGCCTCCTATCTGGACTTTTCCTTCGCATCATATACAAGGGGAGGTTCTGCAACGATACCATCAAGTCTCTTGTTCGGTGTATCAGTTGCAAGGGTAAGTTTTCTTAAATCCTTATCATAGTGATATACCTGATTGGAAAGTCTCTCGTCCAAAGACACCTCCTGCATATTTACCTCGACTACCATCTGTGCAAGCATCTCAGGGCTTCCCATATCTGAAGATACAGCAATAACCTCATGCACGCTCGAAGGGAGAATATAAAGGTCACTCTCTAAACTCTCTGCCAGCTCATGAAGCTCATTCTCATAAAGCATGGATGCTGCACCATTGATACCCTTTTCATTGGAAATCACCCACATTGTCTGTTCCGGTGGAATCTCGGCTATCATCATCTCTGCAATCTCCTGTGGCATCCCATCCCTTGCGAACATTTCTCTCATAATGTCATTCATGCTTCGTACTACAGGTGGGAAGATTCTTCTTGTGTTTTCAGCAGCACACTTAAAGAGCTGTTCCTCACTCATTCCAAGTCTTTTCGCAAATTCATTTGTAATTTTTGAACTCTGCACCGCATCCTTATCGGCACTGATAATTACCTTATACACAATAGAAAGATCCTGGAACTCTCTGTGAGGCACCTGTTCCAAAAATGTCTTGTTCTGCTCTGTATTGATGAGCTGGAATACAATCTTCTCGTTAGCATCCCTCATAATGCTGTCCACATCAACAACCGGAGCCTGCTCATATGCCCTTTCCATGAAGTCACATGCAGCCATAAGTGTTTCTTCAAGATCACCACAGTTCTGATACTTCTTATACATGTCATTGATATAAATCGTAGGCGAAATATTCCTGCCTTCCTCTCTTAAGATGATGCCATCAAGAGTCACATTCACCTTTTCCACGGGTTCTACCACAAGCTCCATTCCTTTGAACTTCTCAGGCATATAATCCATAAACTTTTCTTTTACTACTTCCTTAAAAATCTCGTAATTCATCATATTACGGTTCCTCCTTAATCTAAATTGTCATACAAAATCCCTTCATCCTCGGGATTTTTGTGTTCTCTGTAACTGTTGTCTTCTTCGATTCCCATATCAAAAGTGGTATGAGATTTTCTTTTCTTTCTGTAATAATTCTTGAGAAACATGCACTTTCTACAGTCCTCACAGAATAATTCTTCCGGCGGAATGCCAAGTGCCTTTGCAATCCTGTTCAACGTTCCCGTCCTTGGAACTCTTGAACCATTTTCGTATTGGGCAATTCTTACATCACCTCTATTTTCAAAACCACTTTTCTCGCCCAGTTCCCTGAGTGTCATTTTTTGTCGTTTTCTGTAATATCTGATTCTTTCTCCTACCACTGTTTGTCCTCCAAATCAAAAAAAGCAGGGGAACATAAGTCACTGGCTTACATTCCCCGCAAGGTTAATTGTTACTGCTTATTCTTTTTCTTTCTTCCACGAAGTCCTACTCCAACACCTGTAATAAGTGCAAGTGCACCAATTCCAAGATAAAGAAGCGGATTTGCATTGTCGCCTGTCTGTGGAAGCTTAGGTTCTGTCGGTACATTGACAAGCTTAAGAGTTGTTACAACAACATCCGGTGCATTGTCATCGTATCGAAGAGTTACATCGTGAGCTGTCTCATCGAGGATATATCCGTCAGCTGCTTTTGTCTCAACTACTGTATAATGGATATCTTCCTTGAATGATCCATCCTCGTTGTAAGTACAGATAGGAAGCTCCTTGCTCTCTGCATGACCATTCTTGTCAGTAGTGAGTGTGTCAAGCACCTTTCCGTCCTTATCTCTTACTTCAAATACAACACCCTCGATCGGCTTTCCGGTTACTTTTTCAGTTTTCTCAATGACAATCTTTCCGACTGCCTGCTCGTCCTTCATGGATACCTTCTGGATTTCTGCAGTCTCCTTTACTTCAAAGGTTACATCACTTGCCACCTTATATCCATATGGTGCAGATTCCTCTCTGAGTGTGTACTTTCCGACAGGAAGTCTCTCAATCATATGAGTCTTTCCTGCTTCTGATGTCCAGCTCTCAACAAGCTTTCCATCAGCATCAATAACTGAAAGCTTTGCTCCAGGTAATTCTTTCTCGCCTGTGATATCAGTCTTTGAAATCTCTACCTTAATCGGTGCATTTTCAAATGCTGCCTCAAACTCGATAACCTTTACCTTATCTCCCTGATATGAAGCATCCACATCAAAAATCTTATCAGACTTCACATAGCCCTTTGGTGCCTCAATCTCTTTGACATAATACTGTCCAAGCGGAAGGTCAGAGGTAAATGCAGCCTTTCCATCCTTACCTGTTACTGTTCTCTCAATCTGTGTATCAGCCTTTACGATTACCTTGCCATCTTTGTTCACGATATCTTCTTTCGCAAATAAACTGAATACTGCTCCTTCAAGTGCTTCCTTAGTCTCTGAATCCGTCTTGGTTACAGTAATCTGCACTTTCTGACGCTCATTTGTCACATCCGTTCCTGCAAATACAACCTTTGTATTCTGGTCGATATAGGAAAGGTCTGCCTCAATCGGTGTATCATCTAATACAAATCCATCAATGGTCTTTGTCTCAACAAGATAATATCTGCCAAGTGGAAGGTCATCAATTCTTGCGATCCCCTTATCATTTGTCACGATGCTTGCCACCTTGTCTCCTGCCTTGTGATATACAGTGTCAAGTCCGTCAGCACTCACGATATCCTCTTTTGCATATACATCAAAAGTTACTCCTGCAAGGCTGTCCTTGAAGAAATTGAAGATAAAGTCGTACCAGTAACCCTTCATAAGAGTAGTGTCTGTTACAAATTCACCGTCCTTATTGATAACGATGGAACCTGTAGGAACTTCATCCTTCATCTCTACATGCTGCACTTTTCCTGTATCCTCCACTGTAAACTGGATATCAGTTGCCTTGAGGTATCCGTAAGGAGCAAACTCTTCACGAAGAGTGTAAGTCTCTCCAACTACAAGTCTCTTGATTACATGTGCTTCCTTAGCATCAGATGTCCATGTGTCTACCACATTTCCATCCTTATCAAGTACAGTAAGTGTTGCACCTGTAAGCTCTGCACTGCTTGTGATATCTGTCTTTGTAAACTCAAAGGTTGTAGGAGTGTTCTTATACTCGCTGTTATATACAGCAGTCTTAACATCCTGTCCCTGATATTTTGTATCAAAGTTTACTGCTTCCTCATTTGTCACATATCCGGCAGGCTTTACAAGCTCCCTTGCAACATATTTTGCAAATGGATAATCCTTAACAAAAGCAATCTTTCCATTCTCATCAGATGTTGTCTTCTCAAGAAGTGTGCCTTTCTCGATAATTACCTTGCCATCTACATTCTTGATATCCTCGTCTGCATAAAGACCAAATACTGCACCTGCAATCGGTGTATTATCTTCTGAATCAAGCTTAGTCACTGACATATCAAGCTTCTGTCTGTCATCTGAGAAAGTAAGGCTTTCCTTGATAACAGGTGTCTTATCATCCACATATGTGAATGTCACTTTCTGCTCATTCGGATTTAATACATATCCGTATGGAGCTTCCACTTCCACAACCCTGTACTGTCCAAGAGGAAGATTCTTAGCTGTTGCCTTTCCATCCTTACCAGTTGTAAGAGTTGTCACAAGGTCTCCCTTGCTGTAATACTTAATGCGGTTTCCGTCTGCATCCTTCTGGTTGTCTGCTGTGTAAATATCCTCGGCAGCATAAACTTTGAATTTTGCTCCGCCAAGTGAGCCTTCCTTATAAACAAACTCTTTCTCATATGAGCTTGCAAGAAGTCCACCCTTGAATCCGTCAAGTACCTCTCCCTTCTTTTCTACAGTCAGCTCTCCGACTACAGGGGCATCTGAATATTCCACGGTGATGAACGCATCATTTGTATCACCATCTGTTTCAAATGCTGTGTCAGTATCAACAGATATGCTGACATACTTATCATTTACAACATATCCGTATGGTGCAGATACTTCCTCAATGCGGTAGTTACCGATTTTCAGTGCCTCCGGTAAGATTAAATCTCCGTCCTCATCAGTAAAGAATGAAGTATGCTCTACCTTTGACGGATAAGTTGTGTACTGCTTCACATATTCGTTCTTATCAATATTGAAGATTTTAAACTCTGCATTTGGTACAAGCACTGTCTGCTTTGTATCGGAATCCTTCTTGATTACACGAAGCTTTGCAGTAAACTCCCTGTCAAGGAATACTCTCCATGTCTGAGGCTTGTCAGGATGATTCTCGCTGATTTTCACCTCAAATGGCTTGATTGTTTTCATGTTATGCGGTGTCTTTGACTCAACTACCACATAGGTTCCATAAGGAATTGCAATAGAAACTGCATGTCCCTTATCATCTGATGTGATTGTTGTTGCTCCGTTTTCCCCGATTACCACAGGAGTTGCCTTGTCAAAGTCATAACTTCCATCTGCCTTTACAGGTAAAGATGATTTCAAATAAGCTGTAAACTCTGCACCTGCAAGAAGTCCTGCTTCAGTATCATCGCCATTGTCCGATACCTTGATAAGCTGGAATGGCTGCTTGATAACCTGCTCTGCTGAGGTTGTGCTTCTTGATACCTCTGCTACAAGGTCTCCCTCATAGTCGCATACTACATCGTGCTCCTCTTCGTCTAAGAGATACCCCTCTGATGGAGTGATTTCCTTTACATAATAATTCCCAAGGTAAAGGTTATTGACCTCTGCCTCTCCATTCTTATCTGTTGTAAGTGTTGCTACAAGGTCACCTGCTTTGAATACGACTCCTGTTGCTCCGTCCGGATGCACGATATCGTTTCTCGCATAAAGACCATAAACTGCACCTTCAAGGCTTGCATCTCCCTGGGCAACTGCCTTGCCTGATTCCTTGTCTACCTTGTAGATATGAATCTTTGCTGTAGTTCTGTTATTTGCAAATGTGTGACTGAATGATGCCTTTGCCTGTGTTTCAGGTAATACATTGAAATTGAAGCTGTAAACATCTTTACTGTTTCTGATATACGCATATGGAGCCTGTGTCTCTGAGATAAAATATCCATTAGAGATTGGCAGATCCACGCTATAGCTTGCCTTTCCGTCCTCACCTGTAGTTACTGTCTCAAGAGCTGTACCCTTTGTCACAATAACCTGTCCGGCATAGTTCTTAATGTCATTTCCGGCATAAAGTGTGTACTTGCCGCCATCAAGAGGGTTCTCTGTGTCAGAATCCTTCTTTACGACAGATACATCCGCTTTCTGCCTTGTATTCTCAATCGTAGTTGATTCATACTGGACTGTCACAGTCTGGTCCTTATACTCAACTGCAACTGTCTGAGGTGTGGTATTGATTGTATATCCGTCAATGCTCTTAATCTCAGTAACCACATAAGTTCCAAGATGAAGGTCAGATAATACCACCTGTCCGTCAGTTCCTGTTGTAAGGCTTTCTGCCACAACATCGCCAGCACTATACACCTTTGTACCATCTGCCTTATAGATATCTGCTCCGGCAGTTACCTTAAATGCTGCTCCGGAAAGCTTCTTTTTCTCATAAGTGAAATTGCTTCCATTCCATGAGCTAAGAACCTCACCCTCTTTATAGATTGTGATTGCTCCAAGCTGCTCTTTATCTGTTGCAGAGATTCCCGTTGTCTGTCCTGCTTTTACAGTAAGTGTATGAACCTTACCGGAAAGGACATATCCCTTTGGAGCGGTAATCTCTTTTACATAATAAGTGCCTGCAACAAGTGCAGCTGACTTTGCATATCCGTTTCCATCTGTTGTCATGGTCTGTACTCTGTTTGTGCATCTGCTGTCAGAATAGATTCCATAAACTGCTCCGGAAAGCTTCACTCCGCTTGACTCATCTGTCTTTGTAAGCTCACCATATCCGATGTTCTCTGTCTTGATCTTGATATAGGCTTTGATAGGATCTGCTGTCGGTCTTTCAGAAATAAACTCCTGATATCCGCTCTTTCCTGTAAGCCAGAATACACAGCTTGATGTTGTCTCAACCTTGCCAGCATTGGATGTGAATGTTCCTGTTGTAGCTGTGGTATTCACGCTCGTTGAAGAGATTGTAATACTGTTGCCATTCTTATCAACAGAATATCCGCTGATGCCAAAATCAAAGTCTGATAAGACACCATTGCTGTCAGATAATGTTGTTTCAAATCTCTGACTTCCCTCATTCCACTTCAACTCATAAGTTGGTGCCTCACTGGTTCTGCGTGATGCAAAACTTGGAAGCGTTGCATTGTAGGAACTGCTGATATTGTCTCTGAGCCTCTCATAATAGCTGTATGAAGAATCAGGACTTGGTGCTGTGTTACAGAGCTTTCTTGCTGCTGAATCACCGCTTCCGGTTCCAAAGATATCTGCTACAATAACCCATACCATTGCCTGAGTTGCGATATACTCATCGCACTGGCTGTTGCTTGGTGCCGCCTTTTGTGTACTGTTAAACCCATAATAAAGGCAGTAACTTAAAAGCTTTCTCTGCTGTGCTGACATTGATGTGCTCGCATCATCGTAGCTGTTCATAAGCTGACCGCCATCTGCCTTCAATCCGAAATTCATACAATACGCCGAATTTCCGTCAAGAATTGAATACAGAATCTTGCCATGATTAAATCCGGGCTTTAGCTCACTTACTTCTCCGGAATTTTTGACTGACGCATTCCAGAACGCAATATTTGCCTGCGGACTGGCTGCAAATGCTGTTGTACCATTCGCAAAGAGTGTTCCAACCAGTGTGAGCATAGCCATAAATCCTGCCATAAAACGCTTTAGTTTCTGTTTCATGTGCTCTTTCCTCCTTAATTTACGCATAAAAAAAGAAAGACATAAGTTTATGGCTTACATCTTTCTTCCTTCTGCTTCTATTCGTTTTTATTTATCTGTGACATCGAAACTCGTAATAGTCTGTGCCGCCTGTCGTGTAAACTCCATCATAACTGATGTAGAATACCGGATCTGTTTCCAAAAGTAACATACTTGCAATATATTCTGCGATTGCATCCTCAGAGGATAACCGCTGTCCATCAATGGTACTTGCTTTGTTGAGGTCTGTCTCTACAAACACACTATAATAAGAGCCTTCCATACCATCGTAAGGATAATACTCATTGTACTCTTCCTGCGTGATACTGCCATCATTCAAATGATTCTGTAAATTCTGCTGTGTGGTAATCATCCCTCCTGCCTGACACTTTGCTGTTGCAAGTGACACAACATTCTGTGGACTGTATGCCACGGATGCAGGCTGTGGATTGCTCACATTGTCTTTCGGACTGTCTGTAGTCTGACCACCATTACCTGCATTACTCTGATTTCCGCCAGCTTCCTCATTATCATTTACTGAAGCTTTCTGTTCCGGCTCGTCATTCTGCTTTGGCTTTTCTTCCTGCCTTGAAGCAGTTTCATTATCAGCGGACCGGTTATCTTCCTTATCATTCTTCTCTTCTGAATCTTTAACCTCGGCAATATCTTTGTCTGTCTCTTCACTTCCACCTTCGGTTGTGACCTCTGTGACAGCTTCCGTTGCCATTTCTGCTTCCTCAGTTGGCTTTACGCTTTCCGTCTGTTTCTCTGTCTGATTATCAGCCTTTTCCTTACCACCATTACAGGCAGCCATTGAAAAGACCAGTAGTGCGGATAATAAGATAATACTTATCTTCTTCATAGTAATCACCCATCCCTTCTCCGCAAGAGGGACGGGCTTTGTGTTCCGTGCCATCCACCCTTGCGGTGAACTATTTATCTGTAATGCACGGGACACATAGGACTGTCCCGTATTCTGTGCATCTTAAACTCCTTTCATTACACCAGCTCTCTTATTTTAAAGAAATACTGCATAAGTCGTCTGTTCTTCTTATAATTCAAGAATAAACCCTTTGCCTGCATATATGCTCACCTCCTCTCAGAATGTGCCCATTCTTACGAATGAAAGAAATACCCTTGCCACCATAGCGAATAGAAGAAGAATTATTCTGGCAAGTCCTAAGACCAGCTTCAAAGCTCCAAGAATTATCCTTAATATCCACTTGAGTATCTCTAAAATCACTGTTCCTACGGCTCCCATAACTCTTCTCATAATAATCAGTCTCCTTTCGACATCCATCCCATTGCAAGTCCTGCAACATCTTCATCATCCATAACATCTTCTGTTGGTTCTTCCTCTTCACTATTGGCTGCCTGCCTTATTACCGGCTGACCAACATTCATCCCGGATATCACTCCGCCTAACAACCTTATGACCTCTTTCCTAGCCTCATTGGTTGCTGCTTCAATGACTTCTTCCTTAATGTCATCAATATCTTCTGACCGGATATATTCTGCCCTCTCTTTTTCCTTCTTCTTGATAACAAAGGTTTCTTTTCCATAATTATCAATGTAGAACTGAATCGCCTCTATAATGAACTGGTTCTTAGATTTGAAAATCTTCGGATCAAGGTTCTGAATTACATCATTGATTTTCACATGCTGAGGATTGCTCATGTTTAGGCGGACAGAAGTTTTTACTTCATATTCAAGTCTTCTTCCCATCATCTGCCTCCTTATGATAATCGCTTAGTGCTTTTAAGACCCATCGTAGCAAGCTGCTCATATCCTCTTGCATTTGCCTTTACATCAAGGTTATAGGAAATGTTCCTGGCATCGTGACTCCCAAAATTTTTCATCACAACTGCCCCGCCTCCGACAAATACAATCGGTGTAGTCTTTAAGTTATACCCAAACTCACGGATTGAGTTATATACCTTATCAACAAAATCCTCTATCTCTGCCTTAATAATGGCAAAGTATTCATCATCAATATCTGACCTGCCATACCGCATGATGTTCTGTATCTCTGACTCGTCTATCTCTCCGTTAAGCTGTCTTACACACTGCTCATTGATAGAACGCATACAGGTAATAAGACCTTTTGGAATCGTCACACACTTAGATTCATCCGGTGACTTGTTGATTACCGGCATAATGTCGATTGTCCAGCTACCAATATCTACTATCAGCGTTTTCTTTGCCATTGTAGGAATCTTGTCCACTACTGCCGCATAACACTGTGGGAATACTGCCACATCATCAATCTCGATATGATACGGCTCATTCTCATATTTGAAGCTCACCCGCTTATTCTTTGTCAGGTACTTGATAAAATCATTCTTCTCAGCTCCAAACCTTGTAAGTGGAAGTCCTACAGCAAGGAATACCTTTGCCTCTGCAAGACCTCTTCTTTTAAGTTCCTTGGCAACTGCTGCAAGAGTGAGAAGATAAAAGCTGTCATCTTCGACCTTGGTATCCTTTACTTCCTGCCTCACAGTTCCAACCTTATAGAACTTTCCTTCATACTCAAGTACATCGCCGAAAAGTGCCGGAGTTGTTGTAATCTCCTTAACACCTGTGACAAATACCTGAGAGATTGTTTTCATCATTGACCATCCATGATCAATGCCGATTACTTCTAACTTGTTATTCATGTTCCTGTCTCTCCTTCCCTTCCGTAATATTTGCTTCCATATCCTGCTCATCTGTATCTTTTCTCCCTTCCTCTTCCATAAGCTGCTCAATAAACCTCTCTGTTCTGGACGACATTGCAACTAATGAATATAGAAAAACCAGGATGATACTTATTCCGACCAACACTACAATCCAACATAGCTTCATGTAAATACGCCTCCTTCCGTAGATTCTTCTAAGAGACACTTACAATTTGCCTGACATTTTCGTGCCAGTCTTTGGAAATAAACACATTTCAAACATTCGTGCTCTGCCATAAATAATGCTTTCTCATTTCTGGCTACAATCTTTCGGTAACGCTTTTTCAAATAAGAAACATCATATAAATCCTGCTTGATTTCATTCATGGCATTTTGCTTCATTATCGCTGTGTTCAGTGAATTAATGTAGCTGACGAACTTTTCCTCAGTGCTTATATCCACACCTTTAAAAGTTAATTTCATTCACTACTTACCTGCTTTCTACACGGCTCATGCCATGTAGGTGTGCTTTTTTCCCATTTGCCTGCACACATAGGAATTACAGATAAGCCGCATCTGCGTTTACGACGCATTAAGTTAAATTAAATAATGCTATCCTCTCTACCGCCTTTTCGAGAGCCAGGAAGTTCCCTTTGAACACCTTCATAGTTTATTATCCTTCCGCAACAGTATTGACTACCCTTACTCGCTCCACTTTCATTTCTCAATCCTTCAGCACTCTTCGCAAGTATATTTGATTTCCATCAGGTATCTGAACCGGAATTATCACTATATCTGTAATTGTTATTCAATTGTATGAGCTGCTTTGCAACTCGCAGGATTATGATATAGCAAAATTTTGAATCCTTGAACTTCGCCAAAAGAAGTATTTTCAACATATCTATTCTTTTTATGTTAGTCCTCATTTGTGGTCTGTTCGCATTTTTATTATATAGTCCACATTTGTGGTTGTCAATATATTTTCAAAATAATGTACCACTTTTGTGAACTCTGTGTTAAAATATTCATATCAATTTGTTTGAGGTGATTATTAATGGATAATAGACATTCAATTGGAAGTAAAATTCAAAAATATAGAAAATTAAAAGATATGACACAGGACGAATTATCAAAACAGTCCGGTATTTATTTATCTACCATAAAGAAATATGAAAGCGGTGAACGCAATCCAAAACCAGATCAACTTCAAAAAATAGCTGAAGCTCTTGGCATTAGCGTAACTGTATTTCTTGATTACGATATTAATACCGTTAGTGATGTTCTTTCTTTGGTTATGAAGCTTAATGAACAATCTTCATTGAAAATATCTGCTGATAAGGATAAAGATGGCAACTACATCCCCAGCAGCATACACATGACATTTGAAGATTCACAAATAAATGAAGCTATTTGTTCTTATCTAAATTGTAAACAACAGATGGATTTAATTTCCTATGAGGATAATGATAAAGCTGTGATTGAACAGCAAAAAGAATTTTATGATGATAAGATTAACAGATTGCTTTTATTTAATGAACGTATTAAAAAAATCCGCTAAATTGCGGATTTTTCTTTGCTAGGACTCTTTTATAATACTTCTCTTTACATATCCTGAGTAGTTTATCCACTACTCAAATAGCTTTGGTAAATCGTTGGTAAAATCTACTGTAACATCCCCAAAACACTGTAAACTCAAGTATTTTTAATCAAGGTTAGTATATTGCCGTGGCAAACAAATAACACACTTATCATTGCTTAAAACTCCTTGAAATGCTGTATTTACGCTGTTTACAGGTATTTTCCGATAATCCTCAATCCTGTCATTTTCCTGTATATCACAGCATAAATTCGTATATTTTCTTATCCAAATTTAGTAACTTCTTAGTAATAACCAGCCTGGAAAACAGGCTTCCTAAGAACCTTATAATCAGATTATTTTTAATTTTTTTCTATTATTTTATCATACTATGCCGATTTTGCAATCCTATTCATCTCTTCCTAGAGCGTGTTTGAAAAAGGCTTTCTGCAAGATGTGCGTCACAATTTGTGGGAGATTTCGCTCGGATGAGGGCGCCGTAGCGGGCTACGGCAACCGAATTCGGGTGAAATCTCCCGCAAAGTGGGGCGTGCAGATTGCGGGAATGATTTTCAAACAGGCTCTAGTATAGTATCCATCTAGTAATAATAGTTTACAGTTACTTGCTTTTTTGCTATACTCCATTCAAAAAACAGTTCTGGAG